>NZ_DAHXOI010000007.1 GCF_027364955.1 Ferrimicrobium sp. | reverse complement strand
GGCTTTAAATCTATTCCAGGCCGCTCTGTACTTGATCCCATTCTTAGCGGCGTATTCCGAAAGTTTCATACTATCAGGATAGTACGTTTCGCCATAAACATTCCACAAATCGCCACATAATTATACTACTAGTTCAAACACCGTCGCCTGATCAGGTGCTCGATATCGCCTTCACCACCCACTCACTCGTCGCGCTCGTGGGCGTCTGTCAGGATCGTGATGGTGCCAATGCGTGTGCTAGCTATTCCCTGGAGCGCCGATCGCTCGTCTCTCATCGGGTGATAGCGACCCAGCTCCCTCTGCCAAAACTGCCCTACCCCTTTTTGGAACAGCCATCTCTCGCGGCGCAGGGACCCAGCGTGATCGTCGTTGCAGACCCGACAGGACCACGGAGCGCCTCCCCGCAACTGTTACTGAGTCGTTCGAGCAATGCACCGATCGTGGATCTGGTGCGGCCATCCCTTGTCTCCGTCACGGCCTGTACGCTCCACCTTCGTGCCCCGGCGATCTGGGCAAGCTGTCCTACGGGAATGCTGGTCGGTGAACTCCGTGCCGGGACGTTCACCGGGCACTTCACCAGGTTTTGGTGGCCATCAGGAACAATCGGAGATGCCTTTGCACCCGTGAACGCCCAAACCGCCTATCGGCTTGTCGTCAATCAACGAGAGACCGGGGCTGTCCTGGAACGCACGACCGATGGCGGTGCCGCTTTTGTCACCGTTGCCCCGATCGTCGCACCCCAATTTGCTCTCGGTGGATCAACCCTTGCGTTTGTCTCGCTGCTGCACGGCTTCTTGACGGTCTCCAAGTTTAGTGACCATCGCCTCCACCCCATCGTCTGGGCTACAACCAACGTAGGGAGACAATGGGTCCAAGTCTTTCCCTCCACTACTCGTGCATAGTCGGCGAGTCGTCGCGCACACGGTGAACGCGCCTCTCCATCCATCCGGCGCGCCACCGTCTGCTCAGAAAGCCCCGCAGCCAGAGACGAATTGCTAGATAGTGCCTGATGATGGAACCAAGAGAGCGCCTGATGCGCAAGCACCTGTTGGGTTTCCTACGCAGCTAAGACGACCCGGCAAGACGCGAAGTCCCTTAGCAAGGCGTCAGTTTTTGCACCCCATCGCGTCTTGCCCTCGTGAGCGAGCGATGCCCTGACAACTCCGCGGATGCGAACTCTCTTAGTGGAGTGAGACACGCACAACTCGGTCACATTACGCCTGACCAAGGCGGTAGCCTGGTGGTCATGCAATCCACCATTGTCCTCGTTGGAGCCGGGATCGCCACGACGATACCGCAGAATCTCGCCGCCACCCTCGACGGGTGTACTACCGTCGTCTGCAGGACTCTGCGCCACCCAGGCCTGTCGGAGGCACTCGCTGAGGTCGTCGACGCATCGGTACCAATCCTCAGTTGTGACGATCTCTACGATCAGAGCCAAAACTTCGATGATCTCTATCCTCTCATCGTGCGGCGACTGGTAGACCTCAGCACAGTTGCGGGCAATACCCGCATTGCCTATATCGTCCCCGGCTCACCGGCCATCGGCGAACGAAGCGTACAGCTCCTCCTCAAAGAGCCTGGCATCGACGTCGAGATCGGAGATGGACTGGGACTCCTTGACTACGCCGCCCTGCGCCTCCACATCGATCCCATCGATGGGCTCAAGATCGTGGATGCCATCGATCTCTTAGCGAATTTCCCGATCGAGAGTGACACGCTCCTCGCTCTTCAATGCTTTGATCCGATGATCGCAACCGAGATCACCGCCAAAGCCTCGGAACGCGGCGGTACGGTCACGATGCTGTTTCATCTCGGACTACCCGATGAGCGAGTGCTTGTCGTCGACGAAACGAGTACCGCACTCCAAGCGTGTGACCATCTGACCAGCCTCCTGATCACCGGTCTTGCTTCCCCCTTTGCCGAGCTGACCTCCCTGATCAGCGTCGTCCACCGGCTACGACAAGAGTGCCCGTGGGACGCTGAACAGACCCACCGCTCACTGGCACGACACCTCCTTGAAGAGGCGCACGAGGTAGTACAGGCCATCGATGACCTCGAGCTCGCCACTGATGAGGATCCGCTGCTCGTTGCCCACTTGGAGGAGGAGCTCGGTGACCTCCTCCTCCAAGTGCTCATGCATACCGAGATCGGTAGCGAAGCCGGTGATTTTACGCTTGCATCGGTTGCTGAGGCCCTTCGCACAAAGCTCGTGCGCCGTCACCCCCATGTCTTTGGTGACATCAATGTCGACTCCGCAGAACAGGTCGTCGCCAACTGGGAGACGATCAAGGCTGAGGAACGCAAAGGTACGGCACCCGACCAGGTGCCCGCGGCCTTGCCTGGGGCACTACGACTGCAGAAGGCGTATCGAAGGGTCACCGGGCTCGGGCTCAAACCGGACGACATCCTGAACAACATGCACGACTCCGTCGTCTTAGGGTCAGACTCCAATGACCTCGTCGTCGCGGCCCTGACCGCGCTCGGCAACGGCGTCGATCTCGAGGAGGCCCTTCGCCACGCTGCTCGTGCCCTTGAGGGGATCCTTCCGTCATAACCCGGCCGACCCACCCAACGTCGAGCGGTGTTGCCGATGATGCTCGCACCGTCCCGGGATGCTAAGTTGAGAGAAGATCCAATGAGATGAAAGGTATGTTGATGGCACGCAACGACACCGAAATCACCCAGGTAGCAGGCCGAATGGTACTGGACTCACGCGGAAATCCTACGGTTGAGGCGGAGGTCGCACTCGCCGGTGGGGCACGAGGACGAGCGATCGTACCCTCGGGTGCATCAACCGGTCGGTTTGAGGCGGTGGAGCTACGCGATGGGGGTCCAGACTTCGGGGGCAAAGGGGTTACTCGGGCCATTGCCAACGTCAATGGCCCTATTGCAGGAGCAGTGATTGGTCACGATGCTCGTCAACAGCGGCTCCTCGACCGCGCCATGATCGCCCTTGATGGCACACAGGACAAGTCACGGCTTGGCGCAAACGCTATCCTGTCGGTGTCGCTGGCAGCAGCCCGGGCGGCAGCGAACGCCTCGCGGCTTCCCCTCACCTCCTACCTGGGAGGCGTTGACGCCACACTGCTTCCTGTACCCTTCATGAACGTCATCAACGGAGGTGTCCATGCATCGAACAACCTCGATATGCAGGAGTTCATGCTGGTTCCCCATGGTGCGGTCAGCTTTCGAGAGGCCTTGCAATGGGGAGTTCAGACCTACGCAGCCTTGAAGGCAGAACTGGCGACGAAATCCTTGTCAACCGCCGTCGGAGACGAGGGCGGGTTTGCACCGAACCTCCACTCGCACCAGGAGGCACTTGAACTGCTCGTCGGGGCGATCGAAAAGGTTGGCCTACGGCCCGGAGTCGACATCTCCCTCGCCCTTGACCCGGCGAGTACCGAGTTCTACGTCGACGGTCACTATCTTCTCAAAGGAGAGGATCGAAGACTTACCGCTGACGAGATGGTCGACTACTACGTGCAACTCGTCGACGCCTTCCCGATCATCTCGATCGAGGACCCAATGGCCGAAGAGGACTGGGAGGGCTGGAAGATCTTTACGGAACGCCTTCGCGGTCGCATCCAAATCGTTGGCGATGACATTTTTGTGACGAATCCCATTCGGCTTGAGCGTGGGTTCAAGGAGAAAGTTGCAGACTCGATCTTGATCAAGCTTAACCAGATTGGGACGCTGACTGAGACCCTCGAGACGATGGAACTCGCGCGTTCGCATGGTTACTCGACCGTCGTCTCTCACCGTTCAGGCGAGACCGAGGATACCTTCATCGCCGACCTTGCCGTCGCGACCAACGCCGGTCAAATCAAAACCGGTGCACCCGCACGCTCGGATAGAGTCGCAAAATACAACCAGCTCCTCCGAATTGAAGCTATGCTAGGCGAAGGAGCACGGTATATCGATTGGGTCAAGAGAGGCAAGTGAAGGTTCGGCGGCGTGTCATCATTATCACAGCACTCTTGCTGGGCGTAGTAGTCTACGCCACGACCGTTCTTCCAACGAGTCAGCTGCTGAACGTCATCGCGACTAAGCACCACGACACCGCAGAACTCCACCAACTCCAGGCAACAAACACCAAGTTAGAACAGAGCGTGGCCCAGTTAAACTCGCCCCAGTGGATCGAACAGATTGCACGCAATGAATTTGGTATGTACCCAACGGGGTCAACCCCCTACCAGATCCTGCCGAGTTCACCCCTCTATCAAACCCCGGCGCCGAAGAGTTGACGATCACCACAAGACCTCCTACGCTGTTACGGTCTTGTCAGCCCACTCACGCAGACGACACCAAAGACCGATCTCCGTCTCGCGCCCCGACCTCGTTCGGGTGCCGCCGCAAACGTTGTGCCCACAACCAGAAAGGAAGTCGCTCAGGTGAGTATTCTCGGTAGTCGCGTCATCA
The DNA here is from genome assembly GCF_027364955.1 of Ferrimicrobium sp. Classification (NCBI taxonomy): domain Bacteria; kingdom Bacillati; phylum Actinomycetota; class Acidimicrobiia; order Acidimicrobiales; family Acidimicrobiaceae; genus Ferrimicrobium; species Ferrimicrobium sp. The sequence continues at coordinate 130,114 of NZ_DAHXOI010000007.1, read as the reverse complement.
GAAAAGAAGACCCTGCGCTGTTGCGTGGAGAGGGTCGGTACGTCGCCAACCTCGACCTCGATCACCCGTTATATGCCTGCTTTGCCACCTCGCCCTTTGCCCATGCGACCTTCACGCATGTCAACACCGATGATGCCCTTGGTTTGCCTGGTGTGCGCCACGTCCTTTGTGGAGGGGACCTCGACGCCGCCCCCATCGCACCAGCCATACCAGACCGTCCAGAGTGCGCCCGTCCCGTGCTCGCCACCGAGCGAGTCCGTTATGTGGGTGAACCCTTTGCGCTCGTCCTCGCAGAGACACCTCAGGCGGCCTTTGACGGAGCGGAACTGGTCTATGCCGACTTCGACCCGCTCCAGGCCGTGATCGATCCCGAGCAGTCGATGGAGGATCTCGTCGCCCTTTTCCCTGGGAGCACCAACATCTTTGCCAAGAGTCCCGATCGTCCCAACGCAAACCTCTTCGCAGATGCCGATGTAGTCGTCACCGAACGTCTGATCAACCAACGTCTCGCTCCCTGTTCGCTCGAGACACGAGCGATGGCCGCAGTCCCCACGCCAGATGGTCGCCTCGTGGTCTACTCCTCGACCCAATCGGCGCATGGACTGCGAAGAACCCTGGTGAGGTGTCTCAATATCGACGAATCGAGCATCGTCGTGCGGGCCCAGGATGTCGGCGGAGGCTTTGGCGCTAAAGTAACGGTTTACCCAGAGGACGTCGCCATCGCCGCGGCGGCACGCAAACTTAGGCGACCCATCACTTGGCACGAGGACCGCACTCGCTCAATGCTTGGGCTCGTCCATGGACGGGCCCAAATCCAGTACCTCGAGCTCGGAGCAACCAAGGAAGGTAAGCTTGTCGGCTACCGCCTGCGCATCGTCCAAGATAGCGGTGCCTATCCTGCCTTCGGGGCACTGCTCCCCACCCTCACCTGCCTCATGGCGCCCGGTACCTACCTGATTCCCAACGTAGAGACCTCCTACGTATCGGTCGCCACCAACACCACCCCGATCTCGGCCTATCGCGGAGCTGGGCGGCCAGAGGCCGCTGCAGCCATCGAGCGCATGATGGATCGCCTCGCTGCCGAACTAGCCATGGATCCCGTCGAGCTACGATTACGCAACCTCATCCCGAAGGAGGACTTCCCCCTTACCACGCCAACCGGCGCCAACTACGATGTCGGTGACTACTCCAGGGCCCTTAGCACACTCTGCGAACGTGGCGGTTATGCACAACTCCGCGACGAACAGCGACGTCGTCGGGCCAGCGCAGCCCCCCTGCAACTCGGAGTTGGAATCGCCGTGTATGTCGAGGTCACCAATGGCGGTGGGTCGAGCGAGTATGGTCGAGTCGAGGTCCAAGATGATGGTGTCATCGTCGCCTACTCAGGCACTTCACCCCATGGGCAAGGACACGCCACCGCCTGGTCAATGCTCGTCGCCAATGAACTAGGAGTCGATCTCGACCAGGTACACGTCATCACCGGCGACACCGACCTGGTTCCCCGCGGTGTCGGTACCTTTGGTTCGCGATCGCTCCAAACAGGCGGTGCTGCCGTCTCTGGCGCTGCCCACGAACTCAGTATCCGTGCCAAGCAGGTGGCCGCTGCGACCCTCGAAGCCAGCGAGGCCGACATCCGACTCAATGCCGATGGCGCCTTCGTCCACGGCAGCCCCTCAACCACCCTCGACTGGCCAACCCTGGCACGACGAGCACGCGAGCTGGACCAACCACTCGACGTCACCTTGGACTTCGCTCCAGCGGATGCGACGTACCCCTTTGGAGCACACCTTGCCGTCGTCGAGGTCGATGTTGAGACCGGTAGAGTGCACCTGATCAGCTTGAACGCGGTCGACGACGCAGGCAGGATCCTGAACCCGCTGCTCGCGGAGGGACAGCTCCATGGTGGCATCGCCCAAGGAGTAGCCCAGGCGCTCCTCGAGGAGTTCCAGTATGGGGCCGATGGCTCTCCGCTCACACCCAACTTTGCGGACTACTCGATCATCTCGGCCGCCGAGCTGCCTTCATTCGATCTCTTTCACCAAGAAACGCCGACCTTCATGAATCCGCTGGGTGCAAAGGGGATCGGAGAATCTGGCACCATCGGGGCGACGCCTGCCGTCTGGAACGCCGTCATCGACGCTTTGGCCCACCTCGGTATCCGGCACATCAACCTACCGATGAGCCCCCAACAGGTCTGGCGCGCCATCACGACGATGCCTGCCGCCGAGCGTGCATAGGGGCGATGCCGCCGCATCGGACCGACCGGGCTCCGAGCAGTAACTCTCCTCGTTGGGTAGCACCGACCACCGACCCAAACGTCTGGCGCTACGACGAGAGAGCACCGAAAAAAGAAGCACCGAGACGAGGGAGCCCGCTGGCTACTGTGCGAGCCCTGGCGTGAAGTATTGACTCAACGCTTTGGGACTTGGTCCCTTGCTTGGTGCCACCTGAAGGACACCGCCGACATCCTTGACACGACCGTATTCTGGGTTGACCTTGAGCTGTTGGACTTTGGAGTCGCGAGCGAGAAAGTCGTTGAGTAACGCTGAGCCGTGCGAGAGCTCATCGTTGGCGGCACTCAGTTCAGCATCATGGAAAGGAATCAGACTACGAGAAGTGACCTCGATGATCGACCACCCTTGACTGATCTGCACCGGAAGCGAAGCTTTACCGATCGGCAAGGTCTCAATCGCATGGGTATAGTTGGCCCCGAGAACTTGCTCGTACTGGGAGATGGTTCCACAACCGACGGCACCGCCGCTCGCTTGGCTACTCTTGTTCTCGGAGTACTGGTTGGCGGCCGCCGCGAATGAGAGGCCCCCTCTGATCTTGGCAAGTACGGCATCCGCCTCAAGGGGTGAGGTCTCAAGGATCTCTGAGGAGCAGACGTCGACAAAGTTGCCGTGATGACTCGCATAATAGGCCTGGACGCCGGCCGTGCTCAGATTCACCTTCGCCAAGTACGCCTCCATGGCGACGATAGCTCGCGTATCACTGACTAACTGTGCCTGATAGGCCTTCGGGAAAGCGGTGAAGGTGGACTGAGAGCCGACCGATTGGATCGTGAGTGCCTTCGCGAGCTGTGCCTCTAGTGGAGTCGCCGTGATATTGAGTCGGTGCTCGGCTTGGAGGATACGATCGATCGTAATACGACGATTCAAAATATTATCGACAAACAACGTGGTGTAGCTCTTCTTACCTGGTCCAAAGACGGGTGACTTGTTCTTTGAGAGCAGCGCATCAAAGGCCGAGTTTGACGAGACCTCGCGTAGCTCCGTGTTCAGCTGGCTATTGGAGATCGTCTGTGGGCCAACCTTTGCGGCATAACCGATGGTCGAACAGCTCGCAAGAACAAACCCTAACACAAGCGGAAGGAACTTCAACAACCTTCGAGACATACTCCTCCTTGGCTTCACAGCTTCCCTAGCCTACTATGCCTACGCTAGGACGGCGAATTTGATGGACCCAGAACGACTTCACGAACGACCTCGAGCAGATTGTCGCGTGGTCGGAAGGGGATCACGAGCTCTAGTTCACTCGCTCGATAGGTCGGACGCGAAGCGACTCGACGCAGCCGAACCTCCTCAGAAGGACGAAGTTGGATCGGCTTGAGAAAGACCTCCATGGTTCCGGTTTTGGCCGAGCGACGCGATCCTACCTCACGTACCCCCCGCTCGATGAGCGCAAGCTTTAACCGAGTCATCTCGATCAGGTTGACCACTGGCCCAGGATGCGGTCCAAATCGGTCACTCAGCTCACTGGCGAGGTCCTTCACCTCAGCCTCATTTCGAGCGATGGCCAAACGACGGTAGAGATCCATGCGCACCGCCTCGTCGGCCACGTATCCCACTGGGATCGAGTACGAGATCGGAAGGTCGATATTGATCTCGGGCACCTCAATACGCTCGTCCCCCTTCATCTGTGCCACCGCCTCGGCGACGAGGCGCACGTAGAGCTCATAGCCCACCGCGCTCATATGGCCAGACTGCCGCTCGCCGAGAAACGACCCGGCACCGCGCAGCTCAAGGTCACGCATCGCGATACGGTATCCCGCCCCGAGGTCGGTATTCTCCACGATCGTTCGGAGGCGCTCCAGAGCGATCACCGAAAGAGGTTTGGTCCGGGGATAGAACAGGTAGGCATAGGCTCGCTGCCCCGATCGACCGACCCGTCCACGAAGCTGATGGAGCTGCCCGAGCCCGAGATCCTCCGCATGGTCAACGATAAGCGTATTGACCGATGGAAGGTCGATCCCGCTCTCGATGATGGTCGTGCAGACAAGAACGTCAGCCTTACGATGCCAGAACTCATCGACAACTCGCTCCAACTCGTGTTCGGGGAGTTGGCCGTGCGCGACCAGGATGCGCGCCGTCCCGACGAGGTCGGCGACTTTGCGCGCGATCGACTGGATATCACGCACGCGGTTATGGACATAGAACACCTGACCACCTCTGATCAGTTCGCGACGAATCGCCTCTGAGATCGCCGCATCGTCATCGGGGCCGACGTGGGTCAAGATCGGTTGACGATCGAGCGGTGGTGTCCGCAACAGCGACATATCACGCACTCCAACCAGAGAGAGCTCCAGCGTACGCGGAATCGGAGTCGCCGACAAGGTCAGCACATCGAGATCCGGATGGCGTGTCTTCCAGAACTCCTTATGCGCCACACCAAAGCGCTGTTCCTCGTCGATCACAAGGAGTCCAAGCCGTCGAAAATCAATCTCCTTCGAGACCAGCGCGTGGGTCGCTACCAGGCAATCAAGGGTGCCAAGACGTAGTTCTTCCTTCAAGCGCTTGACCTCGCGAGGACTTACGAACCTCGACAACAACCCAACCTTGACACCGTAGGGCTCGAAGCGCTCACGGAAGGTGTCATAGTGTTGCTGGGCCAAGATCGTGGTCGGAACAAGGATCGCCACCTGGGCCCCGCTCTGGATGGTTTTGAAGGCCGCCCGTATGGCTACCTCCGTCTTCCCAAACCCGACATCACCACAGACCATCCGATCCATTGGAACCGGTTGCTCAAGATCACTCTTGGTCTCTTCGATGGCGACGGCTTGATCAGGGGTGAGCTCGTAGCCAAAGCTCGACTCCATCTCCTGCTGCCAAACGGTGTCAGGCTCCTTGGCATGACCAGCGGTGATCAGCCGCTTCTGATAGAGGACGACAAGCTCCTGTGCAACCTCATTTGCCGCTCTGCGCGCCTTCTTGACCTGCTGACTCCACTCCTTTGAACCCAGTCGCGAGAGCGCGGGGTTCTCCCCACCGACGTAGAGGGTGATCCGATCGGTCTGATCGGAAGGGAGGTAGATCTTGTCCTTCCCGCCGAACTCAAGCAGGAGATAATCCCGTTCGACCCCCGCGAGGGATCGCGAGACGATCCCCTCGTAGCGCGCCACACCATAGGTCTCATGCACCACTAGGGTGCCTGGGGCGAGATCATCCAACGTCGAGGTGATCGTTCTTGGACGTTGGCGCCTCGGCTGCGGGTTGGCCAACGGTCGCACCAAATCCGCATCAGCCACCACTGCGAGCTTTGCCGCTTCGATGACGAATGAGTGATAGAGGCGTATCCCCTCCACAAGATAGAGACCGGCTGCCTCAGGAGGATTTGCCTCCCTTTTGAGCACCACTGGATACCGATCAAAGCTCGCAAAGGTCGCGTTGAGTGCCCGTAGGCGAGCTGGCGACTCAGCGGTCACCATCACTCGGGAGCCCCCACGAACCAGAGCACCAACGCGTTCGACAAAACCCGCCATATCGCGGTGATCGATCGAAAGGGGTCGGGGCTCGACACCGCCATCGAGCAACTCGACCCGACGCGCAGCACTCGCCTGGAGATGCGCAAAGGGGGCGAGAAGGCCGGTGGTGGAGTCCGTTGCATCGATCCCCCATGTCGGTGCCAGCGCACTCGTCATCGACTCCTCGTCAGCGGCGATACGTACCGACTCAGCCTCAAGTAGCGCGCCCCCGGCGACGATCAGCACGTCGTTCTCCCCAAGCAGGTCTGAGACGAGCGTCGCCTCATGGTCGAGCAACAGCGGAAGAAGGCTCTCAACCGGGTCTGGACTCGTCCCCGCCAGCAACTCGCTGATTCGGTCCTGAAGGACTGGGGCTTGTTCGGCCAACTCGTTGAGTCCCCTTCGCAAGGGGTCGTCGATGAGCACCTCTTTTGCCGGAAGCACCTCGCAGTGTTCGATGGAGGCAATCGTGAGCTGTGAGGTCGGATCAAAGGCGACAAGACGATCAATTTCGTCATCGAAGAAGTCCACGCGGATCGGGTTGTCCTGATCTGGCGGAAAAATATCAACGATGGACCCGCGGACCGCGAACTCGCCCGGGCTCGACACCTGCGACTCTCGCAGATAGCCGCTCCGGACAAGAAAGCCGATGAGTTCCTCCTGCGACTGTTTCGCGCCAACTCGAAGCCGAGCGCATACAAGACCAAGGGCGCTCGGGGCGAGGCGCTGCAGGGCAGCACGCACCGATGCTGTCACCACCACGGGCCACTCGGACTCCTCCTGCAAGGCCACCAAGGCACGCAACCGACGTCCAGTCGTGCGCATCGATGGCGCGACTCGTTCATAGGGCACGGTGTCCCACGCTGGCAACCAATAACTCTGGTAGCCATCCGCCAACGTAGCGAGGTCATAGGCGATCGATTCGGCTTCGGCCTCACCTGCCACGACAAGCAGCATGCGGTCACCGGGTGCGCTTTGGGCCACGATTGCCGCCGACGCTGCAGGTGCAGCACCGAGCAGCTCGGGATCGAGCCTCTTTCCCAGACCCTCCATCAGCTTGGCAAGCACTGTCGAGCTCATCAGCGGGCCCGCTGGTTGTGTTGGGTCATCGCTCGCTCCGGGCCAAGCTCAATCACGTCACGCACTGCATCGACACCCCGTTGCACCGCAAGATCGAGTTCGACTCGGTCCTCGGGCTTTGGGCGAGCGAGCACAAAGTCAACGACTGCAGACTGATCCGTAGGTCGACCGATGCCAACCCGCACGCGAACGAAGTTCTGTGTGCCGATGAGATGCGCAATCGATTTTAGCCCGTTGTGGCCAGCGAGACCGCCCCCCAACTTGATACGAACTACTCCTGGTTCGAGATCGAGTTCATCATGGATGACAATCAAACCATCTGGGTACTCGACGGGGCTATAGCGGACAAACTCAGCGACGGCGAGACCTGAGTGATTCATAAAGGTCTGGGGAAGCAGCAGATGCACGGTCTGTTCCCCAAGGCGTGCGGTCCCGGTTAACCCCTGGTGGCGACGGGACAACAGAATGCCGAGGTCGCTGGCCAAAGCATCAGCGACGGCAAAACCCATATTGTGACGGGTGCCACGATAACGAGAGCCCGGATTACCGAGGCCGACGACTAAAACTGTTTTACTCACCTCCCGCAGGATGGGTGACTAAAGCTTGTCGGCCAGGCGAGCAACGATGGTCTCAGGGTCACTGACCAGTACCACCCCTTTGGGGAGTGGGATCTGTCCAGCGGTGAAGGTCTCAGCCTCATCGAGCATCTCCAGCGAGATCTCGAGAAAGTCAGGGATATCCTTGACATGGCCTCGAACCCGAAGGCTCGGCTCTTCCATCTCAAGTTCTTCACTCACCGAGCGAAGTTCGATCGTCGCCTCCATCTCCTCGCGGACATTGATAGCAAGAAAGTCCAGATGGCTGAGACTGCGGCGAACTGGGTGTCGCTGCAGTTCCTGCAGCTGCACCGTGGTGACCTTGCCGGCCACCTCAAGCTCCATCAATGCACCGACGTTCACCCGATGGCCAAGAGCGGTCTCAAAATCGTGGGCATCCACAAAAAGATTCCGAACCTTTGTGGTGCCGCCATAGACCACGGCTGGCACCTTCCCGGCCGCGCGCAGACGACGACTCTCCGCACTTCCTGGTTCTCTACCTTCATAGGCAATAACCTTTGCCACGCAAACCTCACTTTGTGGGAAACAACATACAGAGCATAGCGGCTCCAGCTAGCCAACTCTCAGGAGAGGTTATCTCCATGGAAAAGCTCGGAGACCGATCCGTCCTCAAAAACGGCGGCGATCGCGTCGGCGATGACCTTCGCGATCGAGACAACTTCAATTTTATCGACAAGACGATCGCCACTCAATGGCAGGGTGTTGGTAACGATGACCCGAGAGATGCTCGAATCGGTTAACCGCTTGATCGCAGGGCCCGAGAGGATGGGGTGGGTTGCCATCACCCAGACGTCGCTCGCACCGCGACCGAGCAGCAGATCAGCAGCGGCCGTCACCGTCCCCGCAGTGTCGATCATGTCGTCAACAATGACACAACATTTGCCTGCAACATCACCGACGACGTTGAGGGCATTCACCACATTCGCCGTACCCTTTGGTCGACTCTTATGCACAACCGCAAGACCAGCCTGTAGCTTCTGCGCGTAACGCTCGGCAACCTTGACCCGTCCAGCATCCGGCGCGACGATGACTAAGTCGCCGACGTCCTGGGCTCGCAGGTAATCGGTCAGTACCTGGGTGGCGGTGAGGTGATCGACGGGTCCGTCGAAAAAGCCCTGGATCTGCCCTGAGTGCAGATCGACAGAGATGATGCGATCCGCACCCGCAGCCTTGAATAGGTCAGCCACCAACTTTGCGGTGATCGGTTCACGCCCCGAGGCCTTCCGGTCTTGGCGCGAATACCCATAGTAGGGACAGACCGCCGTGATACGTTTTGCCGAGGCACGCTTGGCCGCATCGACCATAATGAGCTGCTCAAAGATCGAGTCATTCACCGGGCCAGCATGCGACTGGAGCAAGAAGATATCCTTGCCTCGCACCGACTGATCGAACCGAGAGTAGATCTCACCATCAGAGAACTCGCGCAACGTCAGCTCGCCCAGTTTGACCTGCAAATGGTCAGCGACTTCGCGAGCCAGCTCAGGATGAGCTCGACCCGAGAAGAGTTCAAGTCGCTTCCTTGGGACCAACTCCATGTAAAGCTCCTTCCCTCGTTGCACCGACAATCGCGCAATCCCAACCCATAGTACCCGCTCCTCGATACAGCCAGCCGGTTGCCTGGGCCAAGAAGGTTATCGTGCGCACCCGCTCGTGTCGACGTAGCACCATCCCAACGTGCGCACGCTACTCTGATCGGTCTCTGGAGCCAACGGCTGAACCGTTCGCTTACTTCACTTCAAAAGAGAGAAGGGTTCTACTACCGCGTAATCTGGTACCGTGGCTCCCTCGCGGATCGACACATACGGACCTGCCTGCACCGACGCACCGATCACTGCTCCAGTGGCATCGACCCTGACCAACCGACTCCCGTCCCCGACCTCGCTGTCGAGGAGACTTGACTCAGGACCGATCTCCGCCGAGTCGCCGATTCTCGTGCGGCCAAGCAACAGCGTGTTGGGCCAGATCGTGCTCCCCCGGCCGATCTCCACCTCGGCATCGATCGTAATGGTCTCTGGCCGTACCATCATCACTCCAGCTTTGAGGTGTCGAGCAAGGATTCGCTCTCGCATGATCTCCTCTGCCTCGACAAGCTGTGGTAAATCGTTCACCCCTTGGGTCTCGTGCGCATCAGCCACCGGCATAACCCCCACCTGATAACCAGCCTGGGCAAGCAGACCGATGGTGTCGGTGAGATAGTACTCTCGCTGCGAGTTCGACGGGGCAAGGCGTCGAATGGCAACCGGGAGCACGGCTAGGTCAAAGAGGTAAATGCCCGTATTCACCTCACGAATTTCGACCTCTTCACCGACGAGGTCGCGGTCTTCGACGATACCACTCACCGCGCCTTTAGCGGTGCGAACGATACGTCCATAGCCGGATGGATCCGCCACCTCCATGGTGAGAATCGTCGCCGCATTGCCAGCCTGGGCATGGGTTTTGGCAAGCTCGCGCAGTGTGCTCGCAGTAACCAGGGGAGTGTCCGACGGTAGTATCACCACCTCCGAACCTGATCCTCCCACGCCGGGCAGCAGATCCGGCAATCTCGAGAGACCGGCTGACACGGCATCGCCAGTGCCGCGCTGCTCGGGCTGGCGCACCGTGACAATCTCAGCGGCACTGGGCGTGGCTCCGCGTAACTCACGTTCTACCAGGTCAGCCTGATGGCCGACCACCACGACGACACGCTCAAGCTCATCAACACCGAGCACCGCACGCATCACATGCCCCAACATGGAGACTCCACAGAGTTTCATGAGCGGCTTTGGCCTCTCAGATGCCATTCGTGTTCCTTTGCCAGCGGCAAGGACCATCGCATAACGAAGCGCCAATATGCCCTCCTCTCCAATTTTAGATTACTTGCTCATGCGTTTAAAGACGTAAGTGGTCACGCTAAAAGGCTGACTAAGCGTCGCGACGATCGAACCAGTCACCGTAGGATTCGCCACCGGTCGCAGGCTCGCAGTGAACGAGGTCTCCACGCTGTAGTCGGGCACCAGTCGTGGGGAACCATTTGGGAACTCAAGAACGAAGGGGATCGGCGGCGCTCCCTCTGGGGAACGATTGATGGCGACCACCACCTCCAGATCACCCTCACGTGCGGCCAGTGCCTTGATTCGAGAATCGGAGGTCGCCACCTGGTACAACTGGGCTCCAGGGCGGAGATAGCGCGAGAAGTTCGCCAGTACCCAGTAGCGTTTCGTGAGATAGAGGTGATGATCGCCATTAGCACCGCCATTGAGGTCGAAGTAGATCAGACCGTCATTGCGACCCAAGGCGTTGATGTCGCCAAAGCAAGTCGGGTCCGATGCGGGATCGCACCCGAGATCCGGAGAGAGCGCCAACCACCAATCAAAGGCTGAGGCTCCCGCCACCATCAGGTCGTTATAGATAGTGTCGGCGAGCCAGATGCCTGAGATCATCGTGGGATCATACTGATAGGCGAACCCATTGGGAGTATGGCAACAGATCTCCGTTGCCCAGACCTGGTGATGCAAATGTTGGGCCAGGAGATGAACGCGATGAAGAGTCGCGGCGTCTGGGTAATCGTACCCATGAAAAGCCAGGGCAGCGACCGCCTTCGAGGCGCCGGGATAACTGAGCCACTTCGACGTATTGGTGAGAAAGCCGTTTGCGACAAAAGCGGACTCGTCAGCGATCACGTGGCACCACGGAGCGAAACGTCGCAGGTCAGCAGCGAGCGCCACCACCAGTGGACCGCGCTCATCGATCGGAACCGCCATCCCCTCTTGATGGCAGGACGCCTGGGAACCGACCGGCTCGTTCATGGGTGAGACGTAGGAGAGTTTAACGCCAAAATGAGAATGGATCCCTTGGACGGTCTCGGCCAGCTCAAGTGCGTAGGCGGGTATCGCTGTGGCCATGAGAGTCCCCCCACAACTCTCATGGTTAGAGGTAAAGGCAGGGGGAGCGGCATTGACGAAGCCGACCAGATCGCGAACCCCGGCTTTGGCGGCTTGGCGCAGGAAATAGACCGCCTGACTATCGGTGCCGAAATTGAAGGCCCCATTGGCTTGGTACCAGGTTGGCGGTGCCTTCCACCAGGTGGTAACGCCAACCCCGCCTCCACCGATATTGAAGCGGAACTGCGAAAGCGCCAAGCCGTGCGCACCATAGAGGAGCTGGCCGATTCGCCGTCGATCACGCGGCCCCAGCGCATAGGCAGGGTCGGACCACCACGCGCCCGAGGCGCCGATACCGACCAGCCGGTGTGAGGGACTCGGGGCGACAGCACCCACCACGGTGGCCTGACGTGGCTGATCCAATGAGACCGCCGTCACGGGCGCCAACGTAACGCCAACATCGAGTACAAGGACTACGGCGGCGACGAGGGAGGCGAGAAAGGCTCCAGCCAACCCCAACCTTCGTCCTAGCGAGCGTCCCTCAGTTGATCGAAGTGTGGGCACCGTTGACCATGGCTCGCCAGTTCAAGGACGATCGGCACGCACGTGATCGCTCATCAGGCGACATCCGCGCGTCGCCAGGTACGGCTCCACACTCATTGTGCACAATGCCCATTCCCCTCGAGATGAGTTGACCTAGTCCACCGGGAACCCGTGTGCCGGTGCATGCGTGTTGATCCATCACGACCACAACCTACCCGCGGCCACGCAACGCCAAGGGGCCTTCGGGTAGAACTCTCACGAACCTCTCAGTTCTTGGTCCCGCTAGGAGGTACTCGATTCTTCACCCAAGCCCCCAGCGAGGCCAAGGTTCGAGAGCAGAAACCTCGTACGACTCTTGGCCACCCGGCCAAGACTTGCCGCGTCGGCCGGAGCGTGCCGGCTCGCCGGCAACACCACGAGTTCGATATCCTTCGAAAGCTCGTTAGCACGCCCAAGCAGTGAGGAGGTGTGACCAAAATGGACATTCTCGTCCATCATGCCGTGAATGATCATGAGTCTTCCACGGAGTCCCTCCAATTGATCCAGCACCGAGGAGCGCTCATAACCCTCCTCATTTCCGATTGGGTCCCCAAGATAGCGCTCCGTGTAGGCGGTGTCATACCAGCGAAAATCCACCACCGGTGCACCCGCGACACCGACGCTAAAGACCTCTGGCGCTCGCGTCAGCGCGAGCAAGGTCATATAACCACCATAGCTCCAGCCATAGATCCCTACCCGCTCAGGGTCAAGCCGGTAACGGCGCTGGCAGTACTCCACACCCCGCAGTTGATCCTCCAATTCGATCTGGCCAAAGCGGCCGCGCAGATAGGCCTCAAAGTCCAGGCCCCGGCCATAGCTTCCACGATTGTCGAGTTTGACGACTACCGCACCCTGTTGCGCAAGGTACTGTGCCTGAAGATCCATGGTCAGGCCAAAGTGATCCACCACCAGCTGTGCGTGGGGTCCACCGTACACGGACACGATCAGCGGTGCACCCTCACGCCGCTCAGGGGGAGGAAGGTACACCGCTCCATACAACGTCTCACCGGTCGCCGACGTAAGTTCGATCATCTCTGGTTCGAACAGCTCAAAAGGTACCGATGTCGCCCGAATTGGTACCGGCTCGCCAAGGGTGTCAAGCATCGCGACCGGAGAACGATCTCGAGATGAAGCATTCACATAGGTGCTGCGACCATCTGGCGCCAAGACCCCTGTCGCGGCCCCGTACCCAACGGCTACTCGCTCGCAATGATGCGTCACGAGGTCGACTCGATAGAGCCACTCTTGTGTTGGCTCGTCTCCGGTGGCGACCACCAGTGCCGTCGTGCCCTCGACACCGAGGAGTTCGCGAATGACCAGCGCTCCGATCTGTGTGCGAGTACCATCTGGATGCAGGCGAATGAGATGGCGTTGATGATCCTGGGCCTCCGACGTCGTCACAAGATCACCGTCAACCGCGAACTCGCGTTCTGGGAGATTGACCCACGGGTCACCTTGCTCGACGTCGAGCTCGACGAGCGATCGATCGCTTGGCCGGTAGACCCAACGGGTCAGGCAGTCTTGGGCCCGATTGAGAGACGAGATCACCACTCGGTCCTGATCGAGCCACACAACATTGGCGAGATAGCTCTCGTCATCAAAACGCTTTATCACTGTTCTGTTGCGCGTCTCGAGATCGAAGAGACAGACTACGACAGAGGCATTTGTCGCTCCTACCATCGGATAACGGAAGCGTTCCACCATATTCGGGTGGACATCGGTCCGCACGATCAGGTGCTCCGCCACCTTGGACTCATCGATCTCCGTGTAGACCAACAGGTGCCCCGACTTATCGAGCCAGAGCCCGCTCATCCGACCGAGCTCCTCCTGCGCCACGTACTCGGCCAAGCCAACCGACATGCCATCACCCGCCGCCGCCACGAGCTGCTCTCGTCGTCCATCCCCAAAAACTACGACGAGTTCCGTCCCCGTCGTAGCAACGAAACAGTCGTCACCACATCGTTGGAGGTGTTGGAGACCGGTGAGGTCGTATCCGTTGATCGTGGCACCATCGGGCAACCCAACCAGTTGGAACGTACCACCGATATTGACCAGCGCACGTGCATCATCAAGAATCTGAAAGCCACCGACGCCACCAAGGGTCTGTCGCAATCGTTGCTTACGCAGCTCCTCTTCGAGCGTCTCAGCCTCGCGAGCATCCCCCTCACCCGGGGCGGAGACGACGAGGTGTTCCTTCTTGTTGGTGATGTCAAAACGAAAGAGGCCGAGACGATCACCGGCGTGCGGCGCAAGGTAATACAGGTCGGTCCCACGAGGGGTAAAGGCGACCTGACTCGGCAACGTCATACCGGGGATCGGTCGTAGTGCGAGGTCGGAGAGTTTTAGTGGTGCTAACGAGTGCATAGACCAACCCTAGCGCGCACCCGAATGAGGGGCTCAACTCGCAAGCGAGCAAAGCCCCTCATCGGCCATCTTTACGGTCAGCGCGTGCCTTCGATCAGAGCTTGGTGTAGTCCGAGGTCGGTCGCGCCAACGTGGTGGGTTCGAAGGCGTTCGGCACCGGATAGGTGCCCAAAATAAAGTTGAGAATTGCTGAGTGTTGCATCTCAACCGGCTCGATGCTCGCTGCGGTCCGAATCGCGATGGGTTGGGCGAGGACTCCGATCGCCGAGAGATAGGTCTCCCCAGCGATATTCTCAATCTCTAGCGCCAGCTTTGCGAGATCAACGGTATTTGTTACCGAGGCAAAGTCTTTATTAACCACTGGAGTGAGCACCGGATCCGTTGCCGTCACCGCCGACTTGCCGGCGGAACGCAAGATCGCATTCCATGCAGCTCCATGTTCCTTGTGCTGAGCGCGCGCTGTCTCAGCGAAGACAACCACCGCAGGAGGCACAGAACCCAGCTTGCCCGCCTTGGCGGCGTTGATACCTGCCGTATAGGCATAGACCCCAAGGTTCTCGAGGCTCGCCGCTAAGGCAGCCACATGAAGATCGGTCAGCGTGGAGGCAGATAGCTCAGGAGCGCTCGAAGAGGAGGAGGCCTTCGTCGCCGAGGAACTCGAACCACAGGCCGCAAGCAGCGCGCCTGCGCCGACGGTAGCACCCACTCCGAGGAGGAAGGTACGTCGATTGAGACGAGAACGAGCCTCGACCTGTGATCGCTCTTGGGCGACTTCCTCGGCCCAATCTTTAGCACCCTCCTGGAGCGCTGGCAGGCTCACGTCGTGGTGAATCTCATCAAGTTCAACGATCTTTGCATTGAGTTCAGCCTCACTGATCTCCATGGTGGCTCCTTTTCTGTTCCTTTGATTCTCTCGATTGCGGTGTATCACTTCACTGCTCCTTCCATGAGAGGACGAGCGTTAACGGTTGGGAAGAAGGCGTCGGGGAAGCCAATGGAGCCCGCAGCAGCGGGTAGTGCAGCCGCGTTGGGTGGCAACGCAATCAGCTGTGGAGCATTCCCCTTTAGCAACGCCTGCACGGCAAGCAGGATCGAGGCGTGCTGTGCTTCAACACCCATCACCGATGCCGTCAAAGTGCGCGCACTCGACGACGTGATCACCCCTGTCGCCTTCACGTAGGTCTCTGCCGCGGCTTGCTCAAGCTCCAGTGCTAAGGCGACTACGCCCTCTGGACCGGTGATTTTGGCGACCGCCGCTTTTACAACAGGCACGAGCGCGGGATCCGCGCTGTTTTGTGGTGTTCCACCAAGCGACTTGACGGCTGCGTTGAAGGCACTCAGATGCTGCATGTGCTGGGCCATGGTGGTCTCGGCAAAGGCCTTGATCACGCCGTTGGCACTACTTCCACCGATGTAGGGGAGGGTGAGTGCGGTCTTGTAGGTATTGACGGCCAACACCTCAATCGAGGCGTTGCTCTGCAGAATCTGCACATCAGTCGGAGTCGAGGCAAAAGCTGGTGTCGATTCAAGGCTAAAGAGCGCTGCACCAAAGCCTGCCGCCGCAAGAGCCCCGGCACCAAAGAGTCCCGTACGCAACATACTGCGACGTTCCGCGGCAACAGCCTCGGCCTCATAGGGATCGAGCTCCCCGCGGCTGCGCAGCTCCTGTCCGAGCTCCACGGTCTCTGCGAGACCCTGGTGAGCCTGTGCCATGGTATCCGACTGCAGATCTGATGATTGTTCGATAAGTTCATTCAATGGACGTGGATCAAAGGCTTCTTTGGTCACTATTTTCTCCTTTTATAAGACGATATATAGAACGAATGGAGCTAAAATTGCTGCGTATCTAAGGCACCTCCCTACTTCACAACAACAAGAGTTCCGGTCATAAACTGATGAATCAGACATAGAAATGGATACGTACCTGGCTTGTTATGGATAATGAAATGCACGGTATGCCCCGGTGGGATCACCCCAGTATTGAAGCTACGATTGTCGGCAGTAAAAGTGTGTCCCACTGAATCCTCATTGTGGATGATGATCTCCTCACCTTGGTGGACGACCACTTCATCGGGGATAAATTGGAAATTACTGATCACAATGGTGGCCGACTTCCCCGATGCAGATGGACCAGGATGCAGATTCGATGCACCAACACTCGAACCACTCGACCCACAAGCCGCAAGGACTAACCCTCCCAAAAGTAGGACGATTGCACCGAAGATCATTACTCGAAGTTGTCTCATGCTAGAACTTCGAGACCATCACAATATCTGGATTGCAAGGAGGAGTAATTAATCGCTTAACGCGGTGACCTCAGTGAGCGAACCCCAGGGCGCAAGAGGTCAACCAAGCATGGTGCAAGCAGTGATCTACAAGAAGCAGTGATCTACAAGAAGCAGGACGCTATCAAGAACCAGCGATGATGGCAAGAGCGGTGACGAGTGCACTCCTCCAGAAGACCTGGCGAGCGAGCCGACTCGCCGTATGGAGCGCCCGAACATCAGGAGGGGATCCCCCACCCAATCGAGGGGTACTGACCGCTTGGCCTCGATAGTGATTCATGCCTCCGAGATTGACACCGAGTGCGCCGGCGAAGGCCGCCTCAATCAGCCCCGCGTTCAGCGAGGGGTGTTGGGGGGCCAGCGCGATCAGGTGGCCGATGCGCCGACGTTGTTCGGAACGGGCCCCGAGCCAGCTAACGATGACGCCAAGGATCGCGGCGGGCATCACGGCTAGGTCATCAACTTTTGCCGAGAAGTAGCCAAAGTTCTGGTACCGACGGTTCTGATGACCCACCATCGCATCGAGCGTGTTGCTACTGCGAAAAGCGAGGGCACCGCTTAATCCGCCAACCGCATACCACCACAGTGGACCAAGGACTGCGTCCGTGGTGTTCTCAGCGAGCGACTCGATCGCGGCTCGAACGATCTCCTCTGGGTCAAGCTCAGCGGTGTCGCGGCCGACAAGATTTCCTAGTCGTATGCGCGCACCGGGCAGATCTCCCGCCTCGAGCAACGCCGCAAGCACTTCAGCCTCGCGGACCAACGATCGTCCCCCGAAGGTCAGCCATAGCCCAAGCGTCTCGACAATGCGTCCTCCCGGCCGAAGCAGTGGAGGCAACACCACTGAAGGGACAAGCGCCAAGCTCCACAGCACCACTCCGCTAGCCCTTGAGTCCGCATAGACGCGTCCCTCGAGCCTATCGACACCAATCCCAAACCAGCGGACGGGGTGCCACCGATTTGTGGGGTCACCGAGGAGCTCGTCGAGCACCATCGCGCCGAGAACGACCAGCGCCGAGGGTCGCCGATAGTGGGATCTAGCCATGCACCCGCATCACCGCTGTCGCGAGAAGCATGCCCGATTCGGCGACCAGACCCACTGCACCGACCACATCACCGGTGATTCCTCCAAGGCGTCGAACAGCAAGGGCAAGAACACCGAACCCGCACCCCGCGCCGAACACGATCGCAATCGCCACCAGCGACGTGGCGAGTAGTGCTGTGACAACGATAGCGATGAGCGCCTCAGCGATGAGCGCCCAGATGATCCAACGCCGCCGTTGGCTCGCGAAGACCTGCGCCATAGAACTCTCCTTAGCGAGCGGGAACCACATCATGGCGAGCGCCATCAACGCGCGGCTGAGCACAAAGAATCCGATCACAAAGGCTGGAAAGGTGATCGATGACCAGGCGGCGACCCGCACCAACACCACCACCACGAGCGCTACCACGGCAAAAGCACCTACCGTCGGCTCATCCATAATGGCGAGGCGGCGTTCCCTCGTTACAAAACCGGCGAGGCCATCAGCGGTGTCGGCTACCGCATCGTAGTGCAACCCCCTCGTCAGCGCCGCATCGACGATGAGTGCCACCACTGCACCAACCAACGCTGAGCCCGATCGGTCACCGAGCCAGAACCCCACAAAGGCCACACTACCGACGATCAACCCCGTCAGCGGAATCACCACGAGGCTGACCGCGTTGAGCGAACCTCCGAGAGGCAACAGGGTCATGAAGGCGATAGCCCCCCGTGTTCCTTGGGACACACGACCCATCACAATCGACCTACAGCGAGGGAATTACTCATGCCCACGATACCCATCGAGCGCGAGAGGAATCCCGGCCACCACCAGGAAGACATGCGCCGCCTCGCGAGCGAGTGCCTGATTCAGGGTTCCTAACGCATCGACAAAGCAGCGGCCAGCTGCGGTCATGGGATGGACGGCCAACCCTACCTCCTCGGAGACGATCACCAGCGGCATACGTCGCACCCGCAGAGTGGCAACAAGTTGTTGCGTCAATGTTGCGAGTCCTTGTGCATCACAGACGTCCAGGCGTGATAACCAAGTTCCAATGGAATCGAGCAGCACTGGATGATCATCAAAGGCCAGCAGACGCACCAGATCACGAGGCTCCTCGAGCTCAAGCACAGAGAATCGGGGCCCTCGGCGCCGTTGATGAATCGCGACACGCTCGCTGAACTCGGGGTCCGAAGATGCCGCTAGGGTGGCGATGTAGTGGACCGCTGGCTTATCATCAAGGAGCGACTCGGCAAAGGCTGACTTGCCAGAACGCGTACCCCCGAGCACCAGAGTCGTTGGGCTCATCCTTGCCTCCTTTGGACGGGGACGATAATGGTTGCAAAGTACCCCACGACCTCTGGAGCTTCACTAAGCGCGAGAACCTGTACGCGCTCAGTGCCTAACTCCATCCCTACCATGGTTCCCTCCAGCCGGCCAGCTCGGATAATCATGGCCCGGATCGCCGCGAAGTTGGCGGACAGCTTGTAGAGGACAAGCACAGACTCCCGGTCCTCAAGCAAGCGTGCAACATGATCGAGTCCCCCAGTCGCTGGTACCAAATGGAGACGTTCGTCGTTGTCAACCAGGTTGGTCGTCGTCAGACTCGCCAACTGGCCAAAGGCGGGGATCCCCGGGATCACTTCCACTACGATTGGCACCTGCTCATGGTGAAGCGACGCCACAAAGAGCGAGAACGTCGAGTAGATTAGTGGATCACCAAGCGTAACAAAGGCAACCGTCGTATTCATGAGCCTTGGGCGCAAATCGCGGATCAATGTGCGCGTGGCATCCTCCCGCTGTGTGATGCCGGTGGTGCCACCCGTCATCGGCATTGGCACCGAGACCACCTCTCGGTCGGGCAACAGATCACGGACGATCCTTTCCGCACGGCCTATCGTTCGGGGCTGGCTCGAAGGAGCGAGAATGAGTTGGGCACTGGTGATGGCCCGCAGCGCCGCGAGCGTCACCAATCCAGGGTCACCCGGTCCGAGCCCCACCCCATAGATCTTCGTCATTCGTCCTGCGTCCACCACCGCAGTTTAGAACCTGCCCGAGACTTCACGGAGATGCAGTGTCGCTGACGTGCGAACCCAATCCGCTGCATCCCCACTCCGTCCATCCCTCCAGTCGGCAAGTGCGCGGGTGAGCAGAGCAAAATTCGGTGTTCCAAGCCCCGTCGCCAGGCTGAAGTGGCCACCCGCCAGGAATCGACCTGGGTGTAGATGACGAAAATCGTTACCTCCCCTGTGCACCGGCGTGAAAACCCAACCATGGTTGGAGAGGCGATAGAGCCAAGGGTTAATGAGTCCGAGTCTTGCGGAGGCATGGGCCTCGACCTCGGCGAGGCCAGCTGCGAAGACGGATGCCGCCAGGCTCGTACCCCCCAACAAGGTCCATCCGCCTCTCGGTACATCGATCTCTCCACCAACCGCTATCATCGCGACATCGGGCACAAGCCGACAACCCGCACTGAGATGACAGAGTTGATGGACTCCTCTTACACCAGCGTAGACACCGCGCTGGTAGGGGGGTTCAACAAAGACATGCGAGACTCCGCCACCGCTCGCGCCAGCGTAGGTCTGATCATTCCACACCCAAGGTCGAGCAGCGGGGCCTAGTGGGGTGGTGAACTGCTCGCCACCGACCGCAGTCACCATCGGCTGCGAGGCAGGATCGTCGACCGAGAGCCCATCTCCACCCCTCGTGGCGAGACAATCCGATGACCCATCATCACCGCTAGCCGCCACCACCGTCTGTCCCTGCAGTGTGGCCTGTGCAAAGGCCAGCTCTTCGATCGTGAGCTGTTGGGGAGGGGTATCGCTCTCGCAGGACCCCCACGTGGTCAAAAGAATACTGGCGCGATCCTGACTCACCATGCGCAGATACAACGCATCAGCATCACCAGCACTCGCGGTATAGACCAGCAGATGTGCCCCGGGAGCGTAGGCGATCAGCGTCTCGACGTCGAGTGCCACCTCCTCAAGGTGCGCATAGCTGGTGTTGTCTGAACCACCATCAACTGCAACGGTCGCCAGATGCACTGGTTCCCTCAGGCAACGTGCAAAGCGAATGATACTCTGATCCAACGAGGGTGTCACACTCCCAAACTCGGCGATCCCGACGGTGACCGGGTGTGGAAGACGTGACCGCGACAGGTGATAATACTTTGCAACTACCGCTGGCGAAAAGCCACCGCTCGGCGTGTTCTTTTGACTGAGTCCAGAACAGGTGAGCGATCTGTTCGCTCGCGCACCCTTGGGGGTCACCGGGAAGTAACCATTGGCAAAGAGGCCAGTGACCCCATCGACAAGGTCATCGATCGCTTCGGGCAGCTTGGGGTAGGCGTCGGCGACAACGACACTCCTACCTCCCGAAAGATGTACTTGGTCAAAGGCGACCCCAAGGGCAGCTGATGCATCGGCTACCGTACCCGCGACGGGCATCACCAAACCACCAGCCCAAGGAGCTCCCGTCACCAGGCCGTAGTCCTGGAAGTAGTCACTGACAAGGTCTTGCTTGGCCGGTGTCGGAGCATAGCGCTGACCAAATTGCGCAGGGGTAAGGTAGCTTCCTGGTGGCTGCTGCGAGCGGAGCCAGGCAGCGGCGAAGAGCTGACGTTGATCCCGCGGTTTGAGTACGACGTCGAACTGTACCGTCATCGTCCCAGAAGCTCCCCGTTGGTTGATCAATTCCATCGCAGGATGTGCATGGGGAAGGAGGATGAGGCCGATGCCGAGCAAGGAGGCAAGAAAGAACCGCCCGCAAGCCGTGACCGGTCCGCCCTTGGCCTGTTTCCTCTGCATCATCATCTAACTCGATGCCTTCCTTTGAGCCTCTGGGGCACAGCTCCGTCGGTGCCCGGCCATACACTACAGAGCAAGGAGGTTAGTATGGTCTACCTAGCGGTACTCCTGGCGGCTGTGGTCGGATTGCTTCTTGGCTACCTCATTGGTCGCCGAGGGAAGGGTGAGAGTTCCACCCTAATGGATGAGTGCCGAGATCTACGCGAGCAGATGTCGGTGAAATCCACCGAGCTTGGTGAAGCACAACAGACGATCGCACGGCTCGAAGAACGACTCAGCGCCACGGCCCTCGCGAAAGAAGAGCTTGACCGATCTATCGAGTACGCCCACAGCCTGCTGGCAGCGAGGGTCTCAACGACCATGCAGGGGTACACCGAGGAGCTTGCCACACGAGCAGAGAAGACCTTCTCCGCCACGGCAAAGACCTCTTTTGAGCACCTTGTTCAACCGGTCGATGAGGAACTCAAGCGACTCAATACCGAGCTGCGCGATCTCCAGGACAATCGGCGGGAACAGTTCGGGGCGCTTGGTAAGTCACTCGAGGATCTCATGACGATCCATCTCCCACAACTCAGGGCGCAGACCGACAGTTTGGTCAAGGCGCTACGCCAACCGACAGTACGCGGAGGATGGGGTGAGGTGCAGCTTCGTCGGGTCATCGAACTCGCCGGCATGACTCGATACTGTGACTTCGAAGAACAACCAACCCTCAGCGATGACACCGGACGCAGTCGTCCCGATGTGGTCATCCACCTACCAGGGAACCGGTCCATCGCGGTCGATGCGAAAGTACCCCTTGATGCGTTTCTCCGGATGACGGAGGCCGAAACCGACGAAGAACGTCTCACGCTACGGGCGGCGCATGCCCATCAACTCCAGGTGATGGTGCACGATCTTGCCTCCCGTCGCTACGGTGAGCGACTACATAACAGCCTTGACTTCGTCGTCCTCTTCCTCCCAGGTGAGGCCTTCCTCAGCGAAGCACTTGCCGCACAACCGTCCCTTCTTGAGGAGGCTTTTACGCAATCGGTGATCATCGCATCGCCGACCACCCTGCTGCCACTGCTGAAGGCCGTTGCTTTTGGCTGGCGATCGGAGGCACTCGAAGAAAATGCGGCACAGATCGCTGCGATCGGTCGTGATCTCTATCAACGCTTGGGTACCTTCCGAGATCACCTTGCCAGAATGGGTGGGGGGCTCGCCTCGGCCGTGAAGGCCTACAATGACGGCGTCGGCTCCCTCGATCGTCGGGTTCTACCCTCAGCGAGACGCTTTCTCGACCATGGGGTCGAGGGGAGAGAGGGTGAGCTCGAAGAGCTCGATACTGTTAGCGATTCTCTGCGCCTCGTCGACCCAGCCGTCATCCCTGTCGAGCATCCCAAGTCCTAGGGAATTCCTCATTACCAGGGCACCCAACTCGTGCTCACCGACGTCACAACCCTTCCTTTTCACTTTGAGATGTTCCTGCGACACCGCTAAAGTAGGTCTATGACTGACGAATTTTGGTTGACGTATCTGCGTGCACACTCGCGTCGGTCGACGCGAGTGCTCCACTATTTTGGTTCGGCACTAGCGATCGTCGTCCTCGCGCGGGCGCGGCGGCCACGCGACCTCGTCGCCGTGCCCATCGCCGGTTATGTCCCTGCCTGGTTTGCCCATTTCTTCATCGAACACAATAGACCAGAGACGTTTGCGCACCCTTTTGCGTCACTGCTGGCTGACTACCGGATGCTCGCTCTCGCGATGGCCGGACGCCTCGGTCCTCACCTTGCGCGAGCTCACAATGAGCTCACCCCCGACGAGTGAGCGCGACAAACGCGCCATCCATGGGAGGTGGTCTCCTCAACAGGGATCTCCTGGTCTCTGTCCTTGCGACCAGCATGGCATCGATCCCCGCATTCCTCGTCGGTGCTCTCGCGGTCGAGATCCGTCAGTCTTTTTCGGTGACCACCGCCGAGCTCGGCCTCGCCGTCACGAGTTACTATCTCGGCGCAGCCCTCTGGGCGGTACCCTCTGGTCGAGTAGCCGAACGCATGGGAGGGGTGCGGGTCCTGAAGCTCACCCCTGTCATTGGAGGCGTCCTCCTCGCTGCGATCGCACTCTTGTCCTCCTCCTGGTGGCTACTCGCCCTCCTCCTTTTCCCCTGCGGGATGGTCAGCGCCGCCACCGCCACCGCCTCGAACCTCTTCTTGGCGAGGCGAGGTAAACCCGGCAAGCAGGGTGCCACCTTTGGTATCAAGCAAGCAGCGGTTCCCTTTGCCTCCTTACTCGGTGGTCTCGCTGTTCCGGCACTTGCGCTTACCGTGGGTTGGCGCTGGGCCTTTGGACTCGCCGCCATCCTCTCCATCACCACGGCGATCTTGGTGCCACGGCCCCCGCAGCCACGATCCAAGGTTGCGAGGCATGGCACAAGAGCACTGCCAGCGATCGACAAACTGCCGATCACCTTGCTCGCCATTGGTATCGGACTTGGGGTTTTTAGCGCATCCGGCATGGCTGCCTTTCTGGTCTCTGGTACCGTCCATGCGGGTATCTCCAAAAGTGCCGCCGGCTTTATTGCCGCCCTCGCCGGAGCCACGACCGTAGTGGTGCGCATCACCAGCGGTTTTCTCGCTGATCGTCGCGACTCCTCCCATTTCTCGGTCATCGCCATCATGATGCTCATCGGTGCCGTTGGTTATGCAAGCCTCGCGCTTGGGCAACACCTAGGGCTGGCCGTGCTCCTCGTACCCGGTGCGGTCATTGCTCTTGGTGTCGGCTGGGGATGGAACGGACTCTTTAACTTCGCTGTGATCGACAAACATCGTGCAACCCCAGCCAGAGCGACGGGTATGACCCAGTTGGGAGGTCGACTCGGCGGAATGCTGGGTCCAACCATCATCGGCCTGTGTATCGATCACTTCAGCTACAGTGCGGGGTGGTTGCTTGCAGCGACCACCTGTGGCTTAGCCGCGGTAGCTGTCGTGGCCGGAAGTCACCTGCTGGAACAACGAACGGCCACGTGATAGCGAGTGGCCAAGCACCCCCTACGAGGCTAGGCCATCCAGTCGCGCCAACTGCTCAACTGTGAGCTCGATCTCCGCTGCGGCGATATTCTCCTCGACGTGGGCCACACTGGAGGTTCCAGGTATTGGAAGCATCACCGGTGATTTTGCGAGCAGCCAGGCCAATGCGACCCCCTTCATCGTCGACTTCGTGCTTCGACAGCATATTGAGAGCCCACCGACTACCCCAAGCCGTTCGCGAGACATCACGCCTAAAGCTGAGTGACCGATTTGCTCACTCCGAGCCAGACGGAAGATCACACTGTCGCCGAGGTCGTCGCTCGTTGCGCCATCAATCTTGCAAGGAAGGTGGACGGCGGTCACAAGAAACATCGCCATACTTGTACTCTCACAACTCGTTGCCTATCCCGCGCACACCTGGTTCGTGACATGCGCAAAGAAGTAGCCATGCACCAATCTTCAAGGGCGCTATCATGAGCAGCCAGGGAGGTAAGGGTGTCGGGCCCACCGATCGAGGACATCAACACGGGCCCACTCATACCTTGGCCCTAGAGCCAACCGCTGCTGCGTAGTTCCGGTGCAGAAAAGAGAGAAGCACCTGCGCGACGGGAGTGTCGTGTCGACCAACGACAATCGTACGCAGGCGAGCCGCCGATCTCGACAGCCACTCATCGCCATCACCTTACAAAGCACCGCTAGCGAGTTGGAACGCGTAGTCGATTGTAGTAGCATGTAGGTGTGGTGACAGTTGACTGGCGTAAGCGGGCCGACTACATCCGCTCGCGTCACGGCGTCATCCCTGTGTGGGCCGACGAGGCAGTGAATGAGGATCATGCGGTCTGGTTAACTCCGGATCCAGCGAGCCGGAGTGGTCGCTCGGTGCGGGTAATCGGATACTCAACGAGCGCTCGCAACATCCTCGTCATCATCTTGGTCGCCGCTAGGGCCGATGAGATTGAGCAACCTAGCGGGGAGTGGTGGGGCGCCAACGCCTGGGTTGCAAGCGCACGAGATCGCCATATCTACACAAAGGAGAACTAGTGAATAAAAAGATCGACGACATACTCGCCGAGGAGGGGACAGCGGCGGAGCACTACGATGGCGAAGACACCATGCCTCAGGGGGTCGCGATCACGAGGCCGAACATCGGTCGACCCACCGTGGTGTCGGTTCGACTGTCTGCCAACGAGCACGCACGCCTTCAGCAGGCTGCCGAAGAGGCGAACCTCTCCATCTCAACGCTGATCCGCATCTGGGCACTCGACCGGCTCCATGCTGAGGAAGAAGAGCACGACGGCTTAAGCGTGGTCGAGCGCCTTCGTCGACTCGAGCACGTTGTCTTCCAACAATCCATGTGATGCTACTCCGGTACGGAGATGCCGACGACACCATGTGTCGTCGGCACTGCCTAGTTCGCATCTGGTGCGACAACATCATTGACAAGCCGACGTAACGGCACAGAGCACGTTCCTTGGGTCAGGGTCAACACGGGCGGGGCCATCGGCCCGAGACCGCGCTCTCCTATTACGGGGTCTGATGCCGTTACAACCACAAATCCGCACCACACAAATTCGAACCATAGGAGCCATGGGCTTATCGGCGTCAATTGGGCCACCAAGACACGCGAGTCCGCCTCCTCAACTACCGAGTTGCGACTGGCTACATCAGCTACAAACCGCCTCTCCCAACCTGACCAGCAACGAGGACTCCAACTATTGCCTGTTCAGATCGCCACTGCAATGCCGGATCCTGTTCGATCACGAACACAGGTCCTCACCTACCCACTGCCGACACCAAGGTTGGATCCAAGTGAGCGAGCGACCGCTCTCATCCCCGCCTTACGTTATCGCGAGAAGTATCAGAGAGCCCAGCTCAACCCATATTACCATTCACGCTGCCTCCACCCTCGAGGTCATCGGCTGACCCTTCGGTATCAGGGGGTTCTAGCAACCGTTGCGTGCTGGGAGCCCAGATAATGAACTCATCGGTGCCGTTGGTTATGCAAGCCTCGCGCTTGGACAACACCTAGGGCTGGCCGTGCTCCTCGTACCCGGTGCGGTCATTGCTCTTGGTGTCGGCTGGGGATGGAACGGACTCTTTAACTTCGCTGTGATCGACAAACATCGTGCAACCCCAGCCAGAGCGACGGGTATGACCCAGTTGGGAGGTCGACTCGGCGGAATGCTGGGTCCAACCATCATCGGTCTTTGTATCGATCACTTCAGCTATAGTGCGGGATGGTTGCTTGCAGCAACCACCTGTGGCTTAGCCGCAGTGGCCGGAAGTCACCTACTGGAACAACGAACGGCCACGTGATAGCGAGTGGCCAAGCACCCCTACGAGGCTAGGCCATCCAGTCGCGCCAACTGCTCCACTGTGAGCTCGATCTCCGCTGCGGCGATATTCTCCTCGACGTGGGCCACACTGGAGGTTCCAGGTATTGGAAGCATCACCGGTGATTTTGCGAGCAGCCAGGCCAATGCGACCTGTGCTGGGCTTACACCGAGCTCGCGTGCCACCTCACCGAGCGCACCGTCACCTTGCGCAAGTGCCCCTGTCTGAATCGGGAACCAGGGGATGAACGCGATACCCGATGCTTCACAGTACTGAAGAACCTCCTCAGACTGGCGATTGGCCACGTTATAGAGGTTCTGAACCGAATCAATTGTGGCGTAGGTCCGCGCCTCCTCAATCTGGGATACCGTGACCTCCGATAGGCCAATCCTATCCACCTTGCCCTCTGCTTGAAGTTCCGCCAAGAGCCCGACCTGGTCTGCCAAGGGGACATCGGGGTCAACGCGATGGAGTTGGAAAAGATCCAACCGATCAACACCAAGTCGGCGAAGACTCATCTCCGCCTCCTGTCGAAGGTAGGCTGGACGACCCACCGGCACCCAGACACCCGGTCCAGTACGTACGAGACCCGCCTTCGTTGCGATCGCCAGCCCTGCGGGATACGGATGCAGTGCCTCATGGATGAGCTCTTCGCTGATATAGGGTCCATAAGAATCTGCCGTGTCGATCAGCGTCACCCCGAGTTCGACCGCTCGGCGCAGCACCCGCTTCGCCTCGTCTAGATCTCGAGGAGGTCCCCAGACTCCAGGACCTGTGATCTGCATCGCGCCGTAGCCAAGCCTTCCTACTCGCAATGTTTCACCGATCGCAAACTCTCCACCGATAAAATCTTTCATCAACACCTCTTCGTTTGCTATCATCAGGTTCCCCGCCAAGGACAATTCACTGCCGATGGCCTAGAAAACTATTTGCATCTACAACCATTATCCTAGTCGTGCATTCCCGATCCTCGGATGGGATACCTCCTTCACCTCAGCCCGGCGAAGATGTGCCCTCTCGGCAGCCCTTCCTCGTGGGCTTGATACCCTCGTTCCACACGCCCAGCCATCCAGAGAGGCAACGATCGCCCAACCAACTCCCACTGAATCCGACCAGCATCAAGGGAACCATTCTCACCGTCGGCCCCGTCGTGGAAGTGGCTTGCTACCGTACTGCACTGTGGGGGCTTGCTTGGCACCTCCGCTACCCATTTGTCGATCCGGCGGTAATCAAATACTCAAGCAAGTCCACCACGATCGACCGCCCAGAACGTTGCGGTACTATTAACCAGCGCAGTGACGTCGTTTATCACCCAAAAACATGAAGATCGATAGACCACAACATCTTTTTTGGGAACACGATAACCTCTACGCCATATCAGTGGCTATAATCGTGACGTGCATTCTTTCGCTGACAAACTCGAATCAAAATTCGTCAACATCTCATCCGACTTGCCAAACTTGCCGAAGGAGTTTGTTGCGTGGTTGATCCGCTGGGCTTGGTTGATCGTCGCAATCGTAGGGGTGCTTTACCTCTTCGACGCCCTGGGCTTCTTAACGCTGGCAAACGACTTTGGGTTTGTAGGGTTCTTTGATGGTGTGAGTTTCACCTTTTCGCTCTACCTTGCCGCAGCGCTCACCGCCGTTTATGGCGTGTGCTACCTAGTAGCCGTTCCCGGATTACGTGAGCATCGGCGTCGTGGGTGGCAGTTGTTATTTTATGCATCCATAATCCAAGTCGCGATGGTTATTATCGTCGTGATATTGACTGGCTTAGGTGGCATCTGGTCCCTCTTGGAGGTGCTTGTCATCTGGTATCTCCTCTTTCAGATTAGGCCAGCCTTTGTTACATCCAACGAAGCTGAATAGACAAACCTCCGAGATTCGCCACGGGAATTCCATCATAGATATCGATATCCCACCTGCATCATCACGACATGACGGCACAACCAAGTCTGAACCAGCTACGCTTGATCCTCTGGTAACTCATGTCGGAACGTCTGCAAGTCACCGAGTGGTGCGCGAATCCTTGAGACAAGCATGAGAAGGCAATAGAAGGAGGAGCCTGCGATGGGCGGATGGATGATTACCGATAATCGAGGTATCCGATCGGGAGATGGGAGCATGCAACACCAACTTCATGGGTCTAAGCATCTGGTTGCAGCTGTTAGCTTTTTGGGCATTATGTCTCTGTTGCTGGGTGCCTGCGGCTCCTCTTCTGGGGTCTCGGTATCAACCCCGAACGGTACCGTAAAGGTCAATACCAACTCAAGCGGATCGAAAGTGACATTCAAGACATCCAAGGGTAGCGAGGTGGTCGGGGCCTCCTCTAGCCTTCCCTCCGGCTTTCCTTCCGGAATCCCACTACCACCCCATATCAAGTTGGTTGGGAGCATCGCCACTACCGTCTCGGGGGGTCAACATTACGAGTTAACATACTCCTTTACAGGCAGTTTTCGGTCTGAACTATCGAACTATGCGGCCGAACTCCATGCCGCCAACTACTCTGACAAATCGAGCTACTCCTACAATGGCGGAGCTGTCCAAAATTGGTCTTCAGCAAGCTGGAACATTACGATCCTTGGATCAAGTGGGAGCAGCGGGACCAAGAACTCCTTGATCGTGACGGTTACCAAACCAAGTTAGCAGAGACAACAGCCCTCTCCAAAGGCATACCGGGGAACGAACCTCAACCCTTTACGTACGCGTTCCGGATCACTTTCCTAGAAAGTAATCATGTAAAACCCAACTACTCACCAAGTTCAGACCCATCGAATAGCGAGCACGCAATAGAGCTGCAACCCTTGCTCAAACAACGGGGTTATTTGGCACCACGGTGCCACGTGCACGCGATTATCAAGTCGGGTTAACGACGTGCACTCCGACACCCCAGTCATAATACAGAATCGTCTCATAGACCTGATAGGGGTGGCCCTCTTGAACACAATGCTCAGTGAGTTGAAGTTCCCGCGGGCGATGATCTGGATCCATCCAGAGACTGAAAGCGATCGAATCGATGATCTGTTGAGCCGGGCTAACGAGCGTCGTGGTGGCTTGTTGTTCCATCAATCGCACCCCTTGGCTGTCTAGAGTAGCACTCACCCCTATGGTGGCGTGACCACGGATAAACTTACCCGGCACTCCATGAATGTTGACCAGATAGGGAAGCAGCTTACTGAGCGGAAAGGGATCCCCAGGATGGACAGTACCCTCATGCCACCCACCACCTGGCGGATTAGACTCATCCCAGTAACGACTGCCGATGGCGATGAAGTGTCCCACCACCGTCACCGCGTTCGCACCGCTGAGGCCACTCACCGTTGAATGCGTCGTACCCACAAGCTCCCGGTTCAAAGGATCAGTAGCCATGGTCGTCACCGAGTCGATGTTGCCGAGAGAATCCGTGATGGTCATTTTCATGTGGACGGGCTCTGCTCCCACGACGACTCCAGCACGATCGAGCAAAGAGGTTCCTTGGCCAGTGCTGGTACTAGCACCCTTCGCTTCTGCCGTTTTCACTCCAGAGGTCGCTTTGGGCAGAGCAGCCTGCTTAACAGATGCAGCGTGTTCGACACCACACCCAGCAAGCAAGAAGGGCAGCAACCCAAGCACCAGCCAAACGGAGCGAAATCGCCGACGATGAAACTCCACTATGCCTCAATCAACACACTATGTCCAGAATACACCCAGAGCAGTATAACTTGTCAACAAGTGTTTGTGCTTGCATCGTCGAGACTATATGTTTGAGTCTTCAGATGTTTACACCTCGATGTCGTGACCGCTAACAGTGATCAGCGACAAACGAGCAACGTATCCTTGATCATCCCACGATGAGGAGTCTGGCGAGCACACAACCGCTCAAAATAGATGCGATCAGGCTCGACTCCCGATACGCCACCTGATCACCATACCTATCCGGCTCCATCCCATTTGTCCGATCCGGTGTCCTAACTCTCTCCAGTACAGAACTCTTGCGTCACTCCCCGAGATGGACAACCTCAACCGTCAATAACGATGCCAAACTCTTGAGCGAGATGAGACCGGCCAGATTGAGTCACCTTCACGACTCGGCGCTCGCCACGGACAATCCAGCCAAGATCAAGAAAACGTAGGAGCAGTGCACCTCCCAGTGCGCCGGCGAGGTGTGGACGCTGTTCACTCCAGTCCAGACAGTAGCGGGTTAATGGACGCCTCGAGGAACTAACGAGTTGGACTCCGAGTCCTAGCAGACGTGATCTGCCCTCATCGGTGAGAAGGTAGTCAAAAGATCGTCCCGCTCCGAGGATGGGATCCGACTCCCTGGCTCGCTTGCTCTGGCTAGCCACAAGAACTCCGTCACGAACAAGCGCCTCCAAGAGCGCCACACCCAGGCGCCCGGCGAGGTGGTCGTAGCAGGTTCGAGCCTCACGAATCGCCCTTGCGTGCGTGTCTTGGCGGAGGGATCGGATCGGGCGACAGGGGGCAAGACAGGCAAGTGCCTCAAGCGCCTGTGCGACCTCGCTGCGAGAGAGACGGAAGTAGCGATGACGCCCTGAGGCCTCGACGCTGATCAATCCCCCGTCGACGAGCCGAGCCAGGTGGGCCGATATCGTAGAGGCGCTCACGCCAGCCTCTGCGGCTAGCGTGCTCGCGGCCAAGGCCCTACCGTCGAGCAGCGCCATGAGCACCGCTGCACGAGCGGGTTCTCCCATCAAGGCAGCCACAACCCCTATGTCACTGTCGCCAAGCGCTGGTGTTTTTGTCGTCACCTGTCCACTCTATTCTCACGATACTTCGGGGTGTCGCTGAGGTTCCGATGGTAGTGCTGAGGGTGTGGCCAGAGGTCGACCGGAGCATGGGACCTTGGAGAGCGGCGCCATCCAGGGATTCGCCCTCGACCGTCGGCAGCTACCTGTGTTGGATACTTCATGGTCATCCTTGACACGATGGCGGTCCAGTTCGCGCGCGCACGACTATCGGCATACCTCCAGTCAACCACCAGTGGATCGCTAACTCCTACAACGCGGCCCCGGTGTCGTGCTGCGCTCGGGAGAATGCGAGGAATTCGACATGGTGCGAGCGGGTATGACGATCCTTGTTCTCGGACCTGCCCTTCTCAGACTTGTACCAGCCCTGGGTCTTCTAGTTACCGAGCAATGCATCCAGGGAATCGGTGCTGCCTTTGCTGTGCTATGGTGGCACCTCTTCTCAGGACTGTCCCCCACCACAAGCAGTCGAAGGCGGGCGCATCTTCGCTGTGGTCTCTTACCAGGGTACCGTGCCCCTGCCAGACAACCGAGCAAATGGCAGTGCCATGCTGCGACTGACACCGATAACACGCTACCACTACCTGTCGAGACATAGATGACCAGTAACTTGGCCTATCCCGACCTAGACGGGCAGGACAGGCACATCCCGAGCCTGCGTCGGGTGCAACAGTGACGGCCACCGAGCACACACCGATCAATATCCAGAGATCAATATCCAGAGAGAAGCGCTCTGAGCTCGGCTACTGCGTTTGGACCACCAGGAGCGCTCACGCGGCGTGGGTCGTTGGGCATTCTTCCCCACAGAAGGAGTAACCTTGCTGCCGTGTCGGCCACAATCGTCGGATCGGAGTCGTCGTCCCCAAAGACCAACTGACGGCCATTACTCTCCTGGCTGACCACAACGCTAGGTGCATCTAGTGTTCCAACGATGAGCGAACCCGCCGGTCTTGTCCATCTAGCGGTCTGATCAACGAGTACCGTCCCGAGTACCGTGACCGCATGTGCGGTGAGCTCCGGCTGTGAGAGGAGCGTAAAGCCAATCTCATCATCGCCCCGCAGATCCCATCGATGCAGCGCCAACTCGCTACGCAGATGGGTAACAAAGGTAGCGACTACCATTGATCGACCGTTCCAGGGGACCACTGCGTCGGGATCCTCTACGAGCATGGCATGAAGGACCCGAGAGACGCGTTCCAAAGAGGTGAGCAACTCGTTGCGCAAACGCTGATCTGCCATCTCCCGGTACGGTGCCTCACGCTCCTCAAAGGAACGGGTCACTGGGATCGGCAGGCCATCAAGTGCAGCCTCGAGATTCAATGAGATCTCAATGGCTCCCGCCGTTAAGTGAGCTACGAGTTCATGGGTTCGCCAAAGCTCACAGGCAGTAAGTGCATCCGGCGGTGTGTTCTCTAGAGTCTCCAAAAATGCTTCCTGTTCAGAGGAGAGATAGTGAGTCGTGATAGGGTCGAGGGGGCTGCGAGGGCCAGGAGAGTTTGTCATGCCCACGAGGCTAGCTTCGAGGTGTTTCGGGCTGCGACGAAGTATCAGTGCTTGCGTTGCAGATCCCTCTTGACCGGTCTACCGACGGTGAGGAACAGTGGTAGCGATAATGAACACCCATCCGGCCGTCCAACAAGTCACAATTGACCGTACCTCATCGCAGCGTCATGGTGCATCTTCGGCCGGTCAGGCTCCAAGTGGTGTGCCTCCACAATCCAGAACCGCTGGGCTGATGAACGGACAAATCTCGGCCCAGCTATGGTCGAGTCAAACGCTTAGGCGACGAGTACCGTCGCGGCCATCCCTCCACTGCGACGATGGCATGAGCGACCAAGGACGATGCGAGCATAGACCCGCCACCCACCGAGTCGATGCCCAATTCTTCATCCCCCCGACTGAGGACACACTCCTCAAGCCTTTCGGCAAAAGACCCAACCCCTCTAGCGGATGGACGGTCCAATAAGAAGATCCACGATCTCAGGGGGAGACAAGGCCCCAGTGACCACCTCCATCGGTGGTCCCAACGAATGCACTACAGCCGGAGTCGCAGCTAGTCGCTTGAAGCCAACCAGTCGTCGAGGAGACAAAAACCGCAACAAAGCCCCGGTGGAAGAAGGATGGGATCGGTACGCGCACCACCGAACCCGTCGCACGGCTCACCCGAACAAGAAACGAAAACGAAGGCGTGGCATAGGGACTGAGCGTCGCCCAAACGATCCTAGGTGAGGCGTAATCGATCGCATCGACATCGTTCGCACCAACACTGATATTTGTCCAGCTCCGCCCGCCGTTACCGCTATAGGCAAGATAATCACTCCTACCTGGCGAGCCAGCCCCTGTGCCGAACCCCACCCGCTGCGCTGCGCCAATCCAAAGGCTCTGCGCGGAAAGTGGGTACATGGCCAGCGGAATCGTGGAGTCTAGGTGCAAGTCAATCCCACGCGCACTGGCGGCGATCGACGAGAGATACACGGGACCAAGACCAGCGTTGGAACTCGCCTCCATGGCGAGTCCGCTGCCAGCCGCCACAACCGAGGAGACCGTCCTAGCGATAGTCAGGGGAAACGGGACGCTTCGTTCATCACCTGCTCGGTCGAGGGCAAAGAGTCGCAGAGAGCCGTCGGGCTTTTGCAAGGTAATGAGAAGGGAGCGTTTCGTCGTCATTCCGATCACTTGAGCATCCGGGGACCCCAGTAACGTCTGAAGGGTTGGAGAACTCCACTTCGTCGCACCAACCATCACCACGTGTTGACCCTGCTGGTTCACACCGACCGTACCAAGGCGACCCTGGGCATTGAAGATCGCGCTTGCCATGAGCGCGGGATAGGAGCGTCTCCACCCACTCTTATTGCTGTATTGGTAGATCCCCCGCCCAGAAACTGCGATGACCGTACCATCTGAGAGTCTCCGAAAGTTATTGAACTCGACCCGATGAGTTCCGAACCAAGCCGGCTGTCGTTCGACAAAGTTTGGCGTGGGTTTGGTGGCGAGAAGCGGCGGCGTCGGGCCAAAATTGGCTCCCGAGTTTGACTGGAACCCAACGACCGTACTCTGGCCAACGACTTGAAGGCTACTGGGCTGAAGACTGCCAGCGGGCGACTGAGGAGCAGCCAAGCCTCGATCCTCCCTCTGGAAGGTGGATGTTCCTTCCTTCTGGACAAAGTAGGCTGGCGCTCCTCCCCCGCCACTCTCTACCATGAGATAGGAGTCACCGCCAGCGAAGTCAAAGAGAGCCCGGTCCGGGTAAGAGATGGGGAGCGTCCCGATCGTATGCCAGCTATGTCCACCGTCTATCGTCTGATCGACAACGGTTGCTGTCGGTGTGCCGAGCACCACATAACCATGGGTGGAGGTCACCAAACCCAACCCCACGATGCTACCCTGGCGCGAGAAGTTATGGAGGAGCCGAAAGTGGTCTCCACCGTCGACCGCAGCGTACACACTACCGGTTGACTCGGAGGCCACCAAGCCGTCACGCCGATTGAGAAAATCGATGAGATCGACTGATCCCGGAAGGCGCGCGAGTTGAGAAAACTTGCCCCGTTGGTACCTTAAGAGGACCGGGTTACCTCCCTCACTCGACGCAGAGGAGAGATACACCGACCCCGACGGGGTGATCGAGCTCTGCAATATCTCTAGAGGAAAGGTCGCATTGGTCCCGGCCGCCTTGCTTCGGGTCGCTCCGGCAGTATGAGAATTGACAGACCCACAACCCGCCAAGAGCATCGTGGTCGCGATAAACGTTATTGCTCGTCGCATCAGCCATAGTGGAGCTTGACGGCCCATCAGTTACCTACTTCGCGAAACAGAGCACACGCATCCAACCTAGCTCAGCACCACGTCTCGCATGCTTGCAACCCGCTCGTTCAACACAGCTTCCCCAAGAACCTCCCCCACCTCGCAACAACTTTTGCCTTCACCAGCCAATCTGGCGCAACTCTTCGATCACTTGGCAACGCCTAAGGCAGCCTCCATTCTGAGCGACAATGCCACCATTGCAGCGGTTGGGATATCCACCATGCTCCTCACGAGTGCGCGCCAAGATACGCGACCGCATAATCTGCGCTTGTGATTCCGAACCTCCCACACCTAACACGTATGCGAAGATAACCCGGGTTGGCCCTCCATCGTTCTCACAACCCATCATGGATGTCAGTTCTCGACCGGGCCGGTGGCGCTTTCCTCACCAGGACCGATGACGGGCTGGCAGTGGCAACCCTTCCTCTTGACTTTGCTTGTCTTCCCAATACGAGACAGGGCCTAGCATTCGCACCGGACTATCAAGACCGCCAGCAATAGCTATTCTGCTAAATGTTTCCGATCAACAAACCGAACCCATGGGATGGGTTTGCATGCCGAACTGGGCTTCGTAGACTTTACGTTGGATGCTCGTCGATCGATGGCATCCGTCATCGAAGGGCGTACCGTTGGATTACACGCATAGACAGAGAAGGGTATGGCCGCGGTTCACGAGGATGGGCTGGACGGTGATCGCCGTTGGCGCCTCAGCCTCTGTCGCGACCTTTGCTCTCTCTGGCCAAGGTGCCTTTGCGACTCCGGCAAGTGCGTTTGTGCGTGCGTCCGTCGGTGTCGGTCTCACCAACGGGACGCTGCAGGCGACGAACCTGCTTCCCGGCATACCGACCAACACGATTCCTTTCACGCTGACCAACACCGGCACTACATCAGAGGATTTTGATCTCCAGTTCACCGGCGTCACCGATACGCTTGCCAGCTTCGGCGACCTCGGCCAGCTCGAATTTTTGGTGACCACCTCTAAGGGGACGATCACCTACCATCTCGATCCCTCCGCGCCCAACAGTCTTGATCCGTCCTCGTCGCTCACCTTGTCATCACTGAAAAGTATCACCCTGCCCATTGCGACTAGCGTCGCTCCAAACCAGCGGGTATCCATACCCGTTGCGGTCGAGTTAGCCAACGGAGAGGGTTTTGGCAACGCTTGGAATGGCCAATCGGCGACGATCAGTTATCGGATCGTCGCCAGCCAGAGCGCACCAGCACCTACTCGCCGACCCTCCACTACGCCGCTCGGCGTGATACCCCCCACAACGCTCCCGGTAGTTAGCCATGCCCCGACGACTAGCCACGTCCCGGTCTCTCGCGCCTCATCGACCACTCCCCGGGCCACCGCGCCGGTCTCTACATCTCACAACTCGGCACCAGCGCCAGTACGACTCGTCACCGGTCCACCCCAATCACCACGTAGTAGCAATTGGGAGATGGTGATCGGTGGGGGCCTTCTAGGGCTAGGCATCGCAGGTATCAGCGTCCTCGAGGCCAATCGACGCCGTAGGTCCCTCGCGTCGAACCCATAACTCCGCCCCATCACCACGGAACCTAGCAGCGTCATGGGCTCCGGTATTGACATGAGAGAAGGGCGAATCACTGGGAGCCACTACCCGTCGTGCTTCCCAACCCAACAAGGTAGCCAAAAGCACACCAGCAGCCATGCTCTATAGCGAGCAAGGCAGGTCAGTCGCCCTTGAGCTGGTTGTCTTCTTCCGGGTCCGTGTCAAAGACACGGCTTGCCAGGATATCGGGCGGCTCAATCGTCATGAGATCCACGCGGGTCACCAGGGCGCTACGTCGTTCAAAGAGCCGGTTGGCCTGGCGCAGACGAGTCCGATCGAGGGCATTGCGCACACTTCTTGCGTTGGCAAAGTTGGGCTGGGCCATCCGGAGTTCAAGATATCGCCGAAAGACCCCTTCGGCTTCGTCGGAGAGCCGATACTGCTGAGCAGCAAGCATGAGCTTGCCAATCGCGACCAGCTCATCGAGGGAGTAATCAGGAAAATCGATATGGTGCGCGATCCGTGACGACATCCCAGGGTTCGAGCTAAAGAAGGTATCCATGCGGTCCTTGTACCCCGCCAAGATCACCACAAGATCGTTACGCTGGTTCTCCATCACCTGCAGGAGTATCTCAATCGACTCGGCGCCATAATCTCGCTCGTTCTCGGGCTTAAACAGATAGTACGCCTCATCGATGAAGAGCACACCCCCCATAGCTCGTTTAAGGACCTCCTTGGTCTTTGGAGCAGTGTGTCCAATATATTGGCCAACCAGGTCATCGCGGGTGACCGCCACGAGCTGGCCTTGGCGAACGTAGCCAAGTTTGGCAAGCAGTTCAGCCATGCGCATCGCCACCGTTGTTTTTCCAGTGCCTGGGTTACCGGTGAAACTCATGTGCAGACTGGGATTACCCCCCGCGAGATCAAGCTGCGCTCGCGCACGATCGACAAGGAGCAGCGCAGCAATCTCACGAATACGGGTCTTGACCGGTCGTAGACCGACAAGCTCAGCGTCGAGTTCGTCGAGCGTCTCTTGGATCTTTGTCTCGAGAAACAGAGCTCCAAGATCTACACCATCGGACAAGGTTCCGGCTTCCTCTCGATCAGCCATGATGAGCGGCCAGCTCCGTTGCGTACCTGTTAAAACCGTTGATGCTCAATAGCGTTCCCCGGGTGGCTGTTCCGTGGCATAGCTGTGCGTGGTGTAGGTGATGTGTCGACCCTCGCTCTCCTGGCGAACAAGTCCAAATCCAGGCTCCTCCGCCGGCCGATTCACCAGGTAGGACATCCGGGGCGCCTCCCACCCTCTCGTTGAATCAAAGGCAGTCACCCGAATATAGCGGTTCGGATACGCCCGACGACACTCATTGATCTCATAGAGAATGGCCGCCGGATCGCGCAGGTCAAACATCGGCATGCCCCACATATCCCAGTAGGTATTGCGCGGATGTGGGTCATCGGTGAACTCGATGCCGATCGCCCAATCGTGATCGAGAGCCCAACGAATCTGGGCGGAGATCTGCTCGTCGGTCAGTGGTGGCAGAAATGAAAATTGGCCCTGGGTGAGATGCATGAGAGTCTCCTCTTTCTGGTGTTAGTAGGTTTCGCTGACGGTAGGAACAAAGTCGGGGGTATCCGTAGAGGCATAGTTGAAGGTGATGTCACGCCAGGTATCGAGTGCACCTTGCAGCGCCGGCGACGACTTTGCCGCCTGGTTGAGAATCTCTGGCCCTTTGTTCCAGATATCTTGGCCCTCATTGCGCGCAAGCACCATCGCCTCAAGAGCGACTCTATTCGCCGTGGCGCCTGCCGCGATGCCCATCGGGTGACCGATGGTGCCGCCACCGAACTGCAAGATCACATCATCACCCAGATAGGTGAGGAGTTGATGCATCTGTCCCGCATGGATGCCACCGGAGGCGACGGGCATCACCTTACGAAGACCCGCCCAATCCTGGTCGAAGAAGATCCCCTTGGGAAGATCGACCGGGTTGTGCGACTCGCGAAGGACGTTATAGATACCTTGCACGGTGTTGGGATCTCCCTCGAGTTTACCGACCACGGTACCAGCGTGGATGTGATCGACTCCTGCGAGTCGCATCCACTTTCCAATCACGCGGAAAGAGATCCCGTGATTCTTCTGGCGGGTGTAGGTGCCATGACCGGCGCGGTGGAGGTGCAGAACCATATCGTTCTTACGCGCCCACTTGGACATCGATTGAATCGCGGTATACCCGATCACCAGGTCGATCATCACCACGACCGATCCGAGCTCCTTGGCGAACTCAGCGCGCTCATACATGTCCTCCATCGTCGCTGCGGTGACATTGAGATAATGACCCTTGACCTCACCGCTGGTGCTCTGTGCCTTGTTCACCGCCTCCATGCAGTAGAGGAATCGATCGCGCCAGTGCATAAAGGGTTGAGAGTTGATGTTCTCGTCATCCTTGGTGAAATCGAGACCACCCCGCAACGCCTCGTAGACCACCCTGCCGTAGTTACGGCCCGAGAGCCCCAGCTTGGGTTTGACGGTAGCCCCAAGCAGCGGGCGACCGAACTTATCCAATCGTTCACGCTCGACCACGATCCCAGTCGGAGGACCGTCAAAGGTCTTCACATAGGCGACCGGAATCCGCATGTCCTCAAGGCGAAGCGCCTTCACGGCCTTGAAGCCAAAGACGTTACCGATGATGGAGGCGGTCAGGTTCGCGATCGAGCCAGGCTCAAAGAGATCAAGATGATAGGCGATGTAGGCGAAGAACTGATCCTCCTGGCCGGGTACCGGATCGACGCGATACGCCTTTGCCCGATAGAGGTCCGCCGCAGTCAGACGATCGGTCCAGACCACCGTCCAAGTCGCGGTCGAAGACTCGCCAGCGACAGCAGCGGCCGCCTCCTCCGGGTCAACACCAGGTTGAGGGGTGATGCGAAAGAGTGCGATGATGTCGGTCTCGCTTGGGACATAGTCAGCGTCCCAGTACCCCATCTGCTTGTAGGGAATAACTCCCGCCTTATAGCGGTCCTCTCCGGTTAACTCTGACACCTTTGCAACTCCTCACGATCTGTGGACATGGGATTACAGTAGCGATCTCATCCAAACGATAGTTCATTCAATACCTTGGAATAAACCGCAGATAGTTAATCTCAACATTAACTATTATCATGATGATGACCAACACACAACTCAAAACCCTGCTGGCAGTGGCCGACACCGGATCCGTCATTGGAGCGAGTCGGCGGCTCTTTGTCAGTTCGGCCGCCGTCTCCTCCACCTTGGCAGCCCTATCGCGCGAGGTCGGCACAGACCTGACCCAGCGCGTTGGGCGCGGACTCGCCCTCACCCCGGCAGGCAGAGTCCTCGCCGGATATGCCGCAACCCTTCTCGGCGCCATGGAAGAGGCCTTGGTGCGCAGCCGAGAAGCCAGCCATCCCGATGCGCCCACACTACGAATCGGAGCCGTCGCCACCGTTGGCGAGGAGCTCCTTCCGCGGTGGCTCCAGGGTTACCTCGAGTTGATGCCACACGCGACCATCAACCTCGAGGTCGCCAACAAGACGAGTCTCTTCGAGCTACTCGGTGACCATCGGGTCGACCTGGTCATCTCGGGAAGACCAACCCAGAGTGAATTCGTCCACGTGATCGCAACCCGAGGGCACGAGCTCGCCTTGATCGCCAACAAACGGCGGGCCACCGAGTGGTTCGACGGTTCACTCTCCCCCACCGCCCAACAGGTCGGGGAACACACCTGGCTCGTTCGAGAGCCTGGTTCAGGGACACGCGCCTCAGCCGAAGAACTCCTCGGCGAGCTCGCGATCAGCCCAGCGACTCTCTCGGTTGGTTCGAACCTTGCCATGAAGCGGCTCGTGGAGCTCGGTCTCGGCGTTGCCGTGATCTCTACCGAGTCGGTGTCCAAAGAGTTAGCCGCCGGCGAGCTCGTCTCCCTGACCGTGGAACCCTTTCCTCAGCGCCGAAGCTGGTGCCTTGCTGTCCGCACTGGGGAGACGCTTGCGGGCAGCATCGACCACTTTGCCAACTACTTAGGGTCCTTGGGTGAGGTGGAGTTCACCCTAGAGCCCCACGGTTTGGGTGAGATCGCCAAAGGAACAGAGCGCCTAGGTTAAGGCCAACACACGTGGGGAGGACCAATGTCACAGGAACTGATCGAACACGCTGGGGCCATGGTGGCGCACCCGAAGGGGATCCTCGCCGCCGACGAGAGTAGCCCCACCCTCACCAAACGCTTCGTCGCTCACGGGCTCGAATCAACCGATTCAACTCGCCGTGATTGGCGTGAAACCCTTTTTAGCTCTCCCGGACTCGGAGAGTATGTCTCTGGTGTCATTCTCTACGATGAGACGTTCAACCAGACAACCACCAGCGGTCTCTCCTTTCCCAACTTCCTGGTGCAGCACGGCATGCTTCCAGGGATCAAGGTCGATACCGGAGCAAAGCCACTGGCTGGAAGCGATGGGGAGCTGGTGACCGAAGGGTTGGACAACCTCGGCCCTCGTCTCGTCGATTACTACACGCGAGGGGCGCGCTTTGCCAAATGGCGCGCAGTACTCCAAATCGACCAGGCGAAGCCAAGCGCGATCTGCATCCAGGCCAACGCCCACGCCCTGGCTCGCTACGCCAAACTCTGTCAGGAGTCAGGCATCGTCCCAATCGTCGAACCTGAGATCCTCATGGAAGGTGATCATGACCTCGCAACCACCAGACGGGTCGCCGGAACGGTACTCGCGGCCGTCTTTGACCAACTCCGCTCCTTTGAGGTACTCCTCCCGGGCATGGTGCTCAAACCCTCGATGATCACCCCAGGCACCACTGGGCCAACGGCAACTGCCAGAGAGATCGGGGAGGTCTCCGTCGAATGTTATCGTGACGTCGTGCCGGCCTCAGTCGCCGGGATTGCGCTCCTATCCGGTGGGCAGTCCGATGACATGGCAACAGCAAATCTGGCCGCCATGAACGAGATCGAGGCGCTGCCATGGCCGATCACCTTCTCCTTCGGACGCGCGCTTCAGGATACACCGATGAAGGTCTGGGCGAGTTCTGGGCGGGATCGGCAACGCACCCAGGCAAGTCTGATGGACCGCGTCACCGCCACTGCCTCCGTTCTGCGGCCCCGACACCTGGTGAATGTCTAACGCTGAGCCCAGCAACGCGACCAACGTCGCGTCGGGTGCCGATCAACGCCTTGCATTGGTTCTGCAACCTGATCAGCGTCTCGCGCTGGTGCTGCAAAGCAAACGGCCCATCACTCTTGCTCCGAGGCCGACCGCTACCGCGTGGAACGTCCGAAGCTGACGAGTAAGCTTTGGCCAGCGTCACACAGAGTGGGGAGCACGCCATGGCGATCACAACTGCAATCACCCGTCAGCAAGAGTTCGATCAGGGCTACCTCACCGCCCAGGGCTGCCGTCTCACTAGCGAACGCGAAGTTGATCAGATGCGCACGATGATAAGCGAGCGGCACCAGGCAGGGTTGCACCCACGAGCACGCCTCGCGGGAGGAGCACACCCCTCATGAGAGCCATTCAATTGATGCTGGTCGATGACCATGAGGTAATCATCGACGGAGTTCGTGCCATGCTGCGGACCCACATCGACGAGGTAGAGGTCGTCTCCGCCGTCAAAACGGTCGATGAAGCGATCGAACTACTCACCACCTCCCCGTTGCCCGACATTGTGCTCACCGATGCGCGGCTGAAGACGAGCTCAGGGTTTGAGCTGCTTGAGCAGATCACCACTCAAGGTATCGAGGTATCGGTCGTCTTCTACACCGCCTACGACGACGAGGCCTATCTTTTTCGAGCTCTTCGCGCTGGGGCTCGAGGGTATCTCCTCAAGCAGGCTACGGGAGCTGAGCTGGTTGGACTTCTACGAAGAGTCGTCGACGGTGAGGTCACCATCGACCCTTCCATCGCGGGACGCGTCGCTCTCTTGGCAGCACGCCTCCAACTCGGCGAGTTCTGGCCAGGTGCCCATCTTGGACTCACCCACCGTGAGAGTGAGATTCTCGAACTCATCGTAAAAGGCATGTCAACAAAGTCCATCGCCCAGAGCCTCTTCCTCGGGGAGGAGACGGTCAAGAGTCACCTCTCCTCGATCTATCGTAAATTGAAGGTCAAGTCAAGAGCCGAAGCAGTTGCCGTGGCCTTACGGGACGTGACGTTCCGATGAATCCTGACACAGCCCAGATGCTCTGTGCTACCAACAAGACTTGTGATACCGGGGAATCTTCTGATACCGGGGAATCTCGTGAAACCGATGAATACTGAACCCGAAGAACTCACTCTCTACCGTCAACTCGCCCAGGTGCTCGCGGAGACCCTCGATCTCGATCAGCTAGCGGCCCAAACGGCATCCCTGGTGGTCGATGCGGTCGGTGCAAGCGTCTGCTTTGTCCACCTCGTGGACCCCGAACTCATGCGCCTAGAACTCGTCGGTGCCACCCCACCCTTTGACTCGTATCGCCACCAAGTATGGCTCGGACTCGGAGATGGCATCGCCGGTTGGGTAGCCCAAACTGGCCAAGTCGCGGTTGTCCCCGACAAGTGGGCCGA
Organism: Ferrimicrobium sp.; assembly: GCF_027364955.1. NCBI lineage: Bacteria > Bacillati > Actinomycetota > Acidimicrobiia > Acidimicrobiales > Acidimicrobiaceae > Ferrimicrobium > Ferrimicrobium sp. Next base: position 86,793 of record NZ_DAHXOI010000007.1, on the reverse strand, counting down.
TCACCGCTACCGCTACCTCCCCGAGCTCCAGGGGGAGCTCTTCCGGATACTGATCTCGGTGCCGATGATCCACGCAAGCGGGAATGTCGTCGGAGTTCTGAACGTCCACTGGCAACACGAGGACGTCGATCTTCTCCATCAACAACAGGTACTCACCACCGTGGCCAGTTTTCTCGCCGGCGCATTCGAACATACTCTCCTCGTGGCAAAGCTCGGAGCCCACGAACGTGCCTTGGAGGGCTTCGCTCAGCAGCTCATCGAGGCCCAAGAGGCGGAACGTCGCCGTCTCCAGCTCGAGCTCCACGACGGGGTACTCCAACAGGTTCACGCCGCCTACTACCGGCTTGAAGCGGTCAAGGCTTCACCTGGCCTTGACGAACACGAGGCACGCGATGTCTGTGTCGCCTCTGATCTGCTCAAAGCGAGCACCCAGGCGATGCGTCGGCTGATCCAGGACACGCCACGCCAGGCACTCGACGAATTTGGATTCGCCGAGGCGATCGAGACGCTTGCCAACTCCTATCCCGACTTCGCTGTCGTGATCGAGGATCGAACCGACGACACCGCCCTTGCCCTTGCCCCCGAACGTGCGCTCGCCGTACTGCGCATCATGCAAGAGGCGATCAACAACGCCTGGAAACACTCAGGGGTGACCACCTGTGAGCTCCGGCTCGCCTCAATCGGCGGCGACCTGGTGGTCGTCGTGCGGGATCGCGGGGACGGCTTTGACACGACGACTCATGTCGGAGGCTTTGGCCTCGGTGGCATGCGAGAACGGGCTCGGATCATCGGAGGACGCCTCGAGCTCTTCTCTACGCTTGGTGAGGGAACCCTGGTGCGCCTCTTGGTGCCCGTCGCCGCCAGTGCCGTCCAGTAGGACTATGGCCAATGCCAACACGCTCAATAGAAAAGACATGTACGACCTCCGGACCACCAGCAATCTGAGGCAGTGTTGTTCTCTGGCAGCGCGCAGCTGGAGGTGTACGCAGGAACTTGCCTGATACGGTTAGCGGAGAACGCCACCGGTGGGGTTCCTTTGGCGAGCGGCCTCACCCTCGTTCTCACCCATGTTGGGGAGAAGATCAACCAACGCACCAACTAGGTTGTCATGAACGCTCAGCAACCAAGGGGAGGTGCAGAACGAGATGATACCTCATCACTTGTCCACTCGCCGATGCTCGAGATCTTCCTCAATTTTCCCAACACTACGACGTACCGAGCACCGTGGCAGCGTCAACATCTCCCCATCGGGCATTAGATCAGGCGAAAGGGGTCCTCGCACCGGACATCATGCCCGTGCCATGACAAAAGAGCACACCTCCTCGTCGGCTATGAGCTCGTCGGCTATGAGACGGTGTTCCCCATTTTTTACACTCCGTTCGACAGACCTTGCACCACGTGCGATTCGCCGCCAGCTACGCGGCAGAAGCATTCGTGTGCCCGACCCCAGGACCAGCCACCCGCAATCAGGTTCTCAACAGGCGGTTCTCTCACTCCAGTGCGCATTCCGTTTAGATCAGCGCCGCGTGGCGACAAAGAACTCAGATGAGGAGCGATACGGTCCGACGATGACAGACACCACGCACCTCCACCTCCCAAACCCCATCAAAGGAGTCAGATCATGAACTCAATCGATAAACGCAGCGTCACAACCGTACGCATGCTCTCTGTCGACCAAGTAGAAGCGGCAAACTCCGGCCACCCAGGGCTACCACTGGGTCTCGCACCTGTCGCCTACACGCTCTTTGCGCGACTGATGAACTTTGACCCCGCAGACCCCAGCTGGCCCAATCGGGATCGTTTCATCCTCTCCGCCGGGCATGGCTCGGCGCTTCTCTATTCACTGCTCCATCTCTTCGGGTACGACTTGTCCATCGAAGAGCTGCGTCGCTTTCGCCAAATCGGGTCAAAGACCCCAGGTCATCCCGAATATGGACATACTCCAGGCGTGGAGACCACCACCGGACCGCTGGGACAGGGACTCGCGACAGCGGTGGGCATGGCCATCGGTGAAGCAAAGCTTCGTCACGGGATGGATGACTCTCCCATCGACCACTACACCTTCGTCCTCGCCTCTGATGGAGATCTAATGGAGGGCCTCAGCCATGAGGCCGCATCGCTCGCTGGCATGCTCGGCTTGGGTCATCTCATTGTGGGTTATGACTCCAATGACATCACCATCGATGGCCCGAGGCATCAGTCCTGCACTGACGATCCAATCGCCCGCTTTGAGAGCTACGGCTGGCAAGTCCTCACAATTACCAACCCTGAGGATCTCGATGAGATCGAACAGATCTATCGCCAGGCGATGGCTGAGCAAATGCGCCCAAGCCTGATCATCGCCCCAACCATCATCGGTAGGGGTGCACCAACAAAAGCTGGCACCTCAAAGGCCCATGGTGCACCGCTCGGTGCCGAGGAGCTTGCGGCGACCAAGGCCGCCTACGGCTGGCCTAGCGAACCAACGTTCTGGGTTCCAGAGGATGTGCGCCAACACGTGGCAAGCATCGTCGCCGACAAGCAAGCTCAGGCCTCTGTCTGGCGTCAACGGCACAACGACTGGATGGGCATCGCCAAAGCCAAGGTGCAATCCCACCAGAACCCTCCTCTGCCGACGGCGCCCCTAGCCACCAGGGCGGCTTCGGCGCTGTTTCTGAAGTCAATCGCAAACGGTCCAGACGCGGCGCCTGGGTTGATCGGTGGATCAGCGGACCTTGGGGAGTCAACCGGGCTCAATGTCGGCCTCCAGGCGATCACCCCCGATGACTTCTCGGGCTCAGCGATCCACTTTGGAATCCGCGAGCACGCGATGGCTGCAATCGCCAACGGTCTGGCCCTCTACGGTTTTACCCCCTATGTCTCCACCTTTCTCGTCTTCTCTGACTACCTCCGCCCTTCATTGCGCCTCTGTGCACTGATGGGTCTCGGGGTGATCTATCTCTTCTCCCACGACTCATTTGCGGTGGGAGAGGATGGGCCAACCCATCAGCCGATCGAACAACTCGAGGCACTTCGGATCATTCCCAATACGACAGTGCTGCGCCCGGCGGATGCCTTTGAGACCTTTGCGAGCTGGGAGCTCGCCCTCGCTGAGCGAACTCGCCCAACGATCCTTGCCCTCACCCGACAACCGCTACCCCAAATCCCAACAAATGAGGACACCGACTGGCTCGCCAACACCGGAGCTCGCATCGTCTATGGTGATCCTCGAACCTCCCCAGAGGTCGTCCTCGTCGCCTCTGGCTCAGAGGTAGCGCTTGCGATTACGGCAGCCAAGATCCTCAAAGACGAGGACGACGTCGACGCGCGAGTCGTCTCCGTGCCCTGGCGCGAACGGTTCTTAGCGATCGATCCGCGCGACCGGGACGCCTTTGCACCAACCGGTACCCCCCGACTCGTACTTGAAGCGAGCGTTGGTACCGGATGGCATGAGTTCTTGAGTCCTGGTGATCGGCTCTACAACGTAAGAGCGTTCGGCACCTCGGCTCCGATGGCCGAGGTGGCTGCACACTTCGGATTCACCCCAACCGAAGTCGCCGACGCCGCTCTCGATCTTGTGGTCGACTCCTATCGCTTAGGGCATCCCTCACATCTCGTCTCGGATCTTCTTCGAGCGACCGAGGCTGCCGCCTGTGCGACACTCAACGAGGTCGGCCTTGGGGATAAGAATCGTGCCGACGCAGCTGCCGTCTCTGCCATGCGCGAAGAGCTCGGAAGGCTCCCCGTCTCTGCCACCGTGATCGTCGGTGAGGGCGAGAAGGACGACGCGCCCATGCTCTATGTCGGAGAGCGGCTCGGCACCGGCACCATCGACATCGACCTCGCGATCGACCCGTTGGAGGGAACCAACTTTGCGGCCACCGGTCGAGAGGGTGCGATCTCGGTTATCGCCGCAGCTCCTGGAGGAGGATTTACCCCACTACCCGGCTATTACCTGGAAAAACTCATCGTCGGCGAACGAGCTGCTGGGGTCATCGATATCTCGCGCCCACTGCTTGAAAACGTCAAGAGTGTGGCAAGTCGCCTTGGACTTGGCATCGGCGAAACCACCGTCGTCATCCTGGCTAAACCGCGGCATGAGACGATGATCGCTAACCTGCGGAGTCACGGAGTGCCCGTCATCGAGATACCCGATGGTGACGTGATGGCCAGTCTACGGGTGTTGCGCGGTGATCCAGGGTCGGTGATGTTATGGGGTATTGGGGGCACCCCCGAAGGAGTCATCTCCGCTGCGGCGACCCTCGCCCTCTCGGGGCAGATGCAGAGCCGATTTGCGCCCCAGAGCGAGGCCGAAGCGACCCTCGTCAAAGCTATCTACCCAGAGTATGACACCATGCAATTCGAGGCGAGTGATCTCGCCCATGCGGGATCGATCGTCGTCGCTACCTCGGTAACGGGAGCCCATCCGCTCGCCCCGCCCACGGCGGTTGGGGACCTCACTGAACTCGAGAGTCTCTGGATTCAGGAGGGACGCTACGGCATCGTCCGCCGCCTCGTTCCTTAGACCCAGCCACTGACACCAGGATCATCGAGAGGTCAACGAAGAAAGGAAGGGCATATGCCCCATCGAATCGCAGCCATCCAGAAACTCCTCGCCACCCAACCCCATCCCGAGCGGGTAGCCTTGCTCGCCATCGCAGGAGATTCGGCCTCTGGCAAAACCACGCTGACCAAGGGGCTGGTACAGGCCATCGGCGAGCACCGTATCTCCTCGTTCTGCACCGACGATTACCATCGGTATGATCGGATAGAGCGCAAAAGCCTGCCCTTTACTCCCCTTAATCCAGAGTGTAACTATCTCGACATTATGGAACAGCACCTCCAGCTGCTGACGCTCGGCCAACCGATCCTCAAACCCAAGTATCACCACGCTGACGGTACCCTCGGTCGACCCGAACTCTTCACGCCTCGCGAGATCGTCATCGTCGAGGGGCTATTTCCGCTCTGGTCACGTCTCTCCAGGGCTACCTTCGACGTCACCGCCTATCTTGATCCACCGGAGCCGATACGGCGCGAGTGGAAGATTCAGCGTGATGTATCTAAACGTGGTTACACCGAGGAACAGGTCCTCGCTGACCTTGACAAACGCGAACCCGAGTCAGAGAAGTTCATCCGGCCCCAACGAGCACACGCGGACATCGTGATCTCGTTTGCACCAGTCGAGGGTCGAAAGGAGATCAGTGCCACGATCCTCCTACGGCCGACGGTGCCACATCCCGATCTCCACGACATCCTGACACCAGCTACCCGAGAGGCGGCTCACATCAAACTCATCCGTGATCAAGACGGCAAACCGGTGGACGCGCTCCATGTCCATGGTCACGCCCCAGAGTCAGCTACCCGACTCGTCGAGGAGAAGCTTTGGGAGAAGATCGGGCTCGACGGCGAGATCCCTGAGAGCCTCGGTGTGATCAGTTCCACCGAACGATCGGCACCCCTGGCGGTGGCGCAGTTAATCCTGTTGCATCATATGATCCACACGTGAGATCCTGCATGCAACGACCAGAGGAGGGCGTGAGTAAACCCAAAGCATAAGTTTACAGTGACCACGGCCACTGGCTTGGGTAGTCATGACCACAATTCGCGACTCGGAATCTATCTGCTTAACTTCTCGTCAGAACAGTAGCCTCAACCTAGACGTCCGGCGCCTGGCAAGCCGTAAGTGAGTCTTCTGGACCAACCAACCCGTGGACCAATGAGTCTTCGCAAGATTGGCGAAGTGCATACAGGACCAATTCTCCTTCACCAGCCAGTCACCAAGCAAACTATAATGAGCTACTTGTCCCATCCGTCGACTTGGAGAGCGCTTTGAAGGATGGTCGATTCCTTACGGCGCCAGGAATAGTAAATCTGCTATGGTCGCGGCTATCCCACATTCATAGTGTGACTAGTGGGTAAAGCTATGAATCTCGGGGGTCTGTTGGTCGCTCCACCCCGAGAGGAGCAAGTGGCGAAACCGGTACCCGCAACATAACAAGGAGGAAAAGAAATGGGATATCGGGATCACATAGTCGCTAAACTCAGTGCACTCGCGGTGGCTGGCGGGACGACCGCGATGCTATTTGCCGCAACGCCGGTACACACTCAGTTCAGCGCAACAACCACCGGAAATTTGAATGCGTCTGGCGCTACAGTTTCCCAGACGCTCACTAATGGAAATCTTAAAGCGTCTCTGCTGGTACCGTCTCCGTCAGGTGCCACTCCATCAGGTCTCAATTCTTCAGGTGCCGTGGTAGCGAGTTACACCTGGACCAACTCAGAGACGGTAACGCTCGACAACACTGGCTCTGTCGCCGAGGACTTCACATTGAACATTTCGAATGTGTACGATAAGGACTTTGCTGGCAACCAAGAAGCTCTTGAGCAATTATGGGTAAAGTACACGGCAGGTGGCACTACCTACTATTACCCGATGTTCCGGGGGAGCAATCTACCGGACACTACCACGAACATGACTGAGCCTACCAGTGGATACCCTCTCCCAACACCTGTAGCATTCGTCCTTGGAACCGTTGCGTCGGGAACAACAGCAACCGCGACAGTCGCATTTGCACTGGCTCCCTACGCGTCTGGAGAAGGAGGAGCCAATGCATGGAATGGGGCTACCATCGACATTCCCTACACCATAACGGCAGAGCCATCAGCGCCAACCACTCAGACGGCGGACGGCACCGCACCCACGTTGACGGCGACAAGTGCGCCTTAATCCACCTTTGTGACGACCGTCTAGAGCAGTACCCCAGTCAAGAATATGGCAATTATCGACTGGGGTACCGCTCCGATCTAGAATCATTACCAAGCTAGCATTGGTTAGGCTCGCCTTATTTTAGCAACGCAAGGACAAGAACTCATGAACACAGCGCAACTTCCTGAATCACTCAGTCCCGATGACGACTCTGCCAACTCAAAGCCGATCAAGCAAACTCGACAAACACGATCGAAGCTAGAGCGAATGGCACGGTTAACGCTGGTTCTCGTGGCGACCTTCATCCTCGTAGGGGGCGCGTTTTTCTTGTCAAGGACCAATCACAGCTACGTTTACACTCCTTCAATGTATCCCACCATTCCTCCAGGTTCCATGATCTTCGTCGAACACGAATCCTCCTATCACGTGGGGGAGGTCATCGAGTTTCACGCCAATGGACTGGTATGGGCACACCGTCTGATCGCGATCAAGCCTAACGGCAATCTCGTCACCAAAGGTGACAACCCAGCAAGTAGACCCGACGTTTTTGATCCGCCACTCCGGATGAATGACATCATCGGGAAGGTCGTCTACGCACCAAAGTTTCTCGGCTTTCCTCAGCTCTTCGTCCATCATCCCGCCTATGCGTGGCGGTGGTTCGTCTTCGAACTCGGCGTTGTTGGCAAAGTAATCCTTGGCTTAGCCGTCGGCCTACTCGTCTGGTTCGCCTTCACGCGAAAGCCGAAACAAACTCCACCACCGTCTTCAGCCACTGAAAGTACGCCCACTCAACCAGCAGCCGTCGAGTAATCGACTCGTAATCTTCCTCGTCACTTACCTCGACCGCAATCAGCTTTGATGAATTAGCTCGGTTGCCCAAATAGCAAGCAACAGCAGTTTTGCATGTGACACGTCGGCGCTCTTTCATGTGGCCCAAGCAGCGTGCCTGGTTTTAACTGGAGCGATGCTGGGAGGCCCAAGGATCAGATCGTACCGTCGGCTCATCCTGATACGTTGATCCCTTCGCTTCATTCCTGTTGTCGCTGTGCTCCAGAAAAATATCTGTATGCCTAGTCACCTGATCGGACTCTCTGGTGGAAGGCGGTGTCTATTGCGCCCAAAGGAGAGATCTGCCGGAATTATGACAGGGCGCGTCTATCGCTCTGTCCACTATGGTCCCGAACTTCATAATCTGTGTGCCACATTCCATGCATAAGATGCCACGCTCGACGACACGCCGTATCACGTTTGAGTTCTGTCCCAATGATGTCAGCAACCCGCTCTTTGACACGATCCTGATCAGCTCGCACCGTTGCTACCGAGACAAACAGCATCTCGGCGATTTCACCAGCGCTCAACCCCCGATCAAGGGCTGCCAGAATCTCCACCTGTCGCTCAGTAAGTTCCAGACGGTAGGTTTGTGTCCTCTTTGCCCAGGTATTCCAGATGCCCTGAATCACTCCCGCCTCCTCCCACTGTCGTTGACCTGCGACACCGATACATCCTTGATCGCTCCAGCGCTGGAGATAGGTTCTGGCCGTATCGTCGATCTCTAAACTCTGCGACAGCGGTCGGGCTTCCATGTCAGTTAATAGCCGGCGAGCCAGCCCTCGCGACACACAGCGGGCCCCTTGGCTGGCGAGGTAGAGTTGACGAGCAAGCTCCTTCTGATCAAGAGAATGACGCTCGACGTAACCCAGAGCGCCAGCACCGATTGCATCGCCAATATGGCGAGAACCTACCGAACTCGAATACACAACCACCTGGTGATTCCCATGAGCCAAGGACGAAACCATATCGGCGTTTTGTGGAGTCAATCCGACAATCACCAGCGGCGTTCTCTCCAGACTTGTACGTGACACTTCGCATAGGGCTCGCACCCGTAGCGGATGGCCCCAGCTGAGATCTTCAAGCATCCCAGCCATCCCCCGCGCGATCAAGTCATCCTCTTCGATCAGCAGTACGTTCGCTACCCCCATAGCCTCCTCCTTGAGCATCACATGCCACCTACGCCAATTTGGATATCAGTACGTGGCCACTAGGTCACGCGACCAAACCGACCGCTGCGACCCTGTAATGACACGCACTCTACTTCCAAGGAGACTACACCATCCAAGATGGACATGGGTACAATTCTTGATGAATTAACAATCTATTTGCACAATAAAATTAATCCCTCATGCCAAGTCGTTGTTGTAATATTTGTTACACCTCACACTGTAAGCCATCCCTGTAATCGCGCGACTGTTGCATGACATGGATCGCTGACCAGAGTGGCTACATTCTCTACAGCCACCGCCAGTTGGCGCACTCCATCTCGATGCACGGCAACAACCGCCTGCAGCTCGACAACCTCCTCCAACCCAGGTCACACAACCAACAGACGTCGCAGTGCCAGGTGTGGATACTGCACCCAACCAACTCACGAATGCTTTAGCGTCAGTGACAGTGCACCTCTCGAGGTGCCAAACACGATCACACTTCTCACCAGATACGACTGCACTACGCGCCCAGTAACCCCTACCTCCGGCTACGGAGAAGCCAGTATCATGTTCCACGATGTGCTGAACGCGGTGGATTACTTTCTACAAAGAGACAAATGGCACACCTACAGTGCACACAACTCTCGAATTGTCCCAACGGCCACAACTCCGCAATGCCAATCAACCCCCTTCATGAATCACTGAAACATCGCAGGTTGCGAAGAACTTAGACGACGCAATGTCTAGCTTGTTGGGTCAACAATCGATGAGCCCGTGCGGGTCCAGCTTTCATGGCAATCCCCTCGGCACCACACGTCGCCCCCCCCATTGGACACCACTCCCGCTAGACTGAGGAAAGGAACATTTCACTACCAATACGCAGAAAGTAGCTACCATTATGAGCCAAAAGACAAAAAAGCTGTGTCGTCAACTGGGAAGGGCGATGGTTGCCTCTCCGCTTATCTACGGAGGCCTAGGTGCCGCACGCGAGCCAGGTATGCGCCACAAGGCGCTAGAACGCTCGGGCCTACCTGCGAGCCAGGAGCTCGTACGCTTGAACGGTGGGGTTATGGTAGCAGGCGGAATCGCTCTCGCACTCGGCATCAAACCCAAGCTCGCTGCGCTTGGACTCGCTACCTCCATCACCGCTACAACCATTGTGGGTCATCCCTTCTGGCGTGAAGAGGACGATGCTGCGCGGAAGAATCAAAGCATCCAGTTCTACAAGAACGCGGCCATCCTTGGGGGGCTGCTCCTCGAGATCGTCAGCTAGCCCAATCCATACGATAGGTAGCAACCAACAGCAACGGTCACCCTATGCATGATCGCCATCCATCGCTAACCGCCAGGAGGTGAAGTGAAACCTCAAGAAATTGCAACACCACTGACCGGGGCTGCCATTTTTATGGTTGTCACCGTTCCAGCTGATCACACGAACGCGATCCGATCTGTTCTTGGAGAAGTTGATGGCCTCACCAAGGCGGTGGGGTTTCGCTATCCGGAGGCACGACTCAGCTGTGTGGTCGGCATCGGCTCGCTTCTCTGGGATCAGCTCTCACCTGGACGACCAGCACACCTTCACCCCTTCATCCCCCTCCATGGGGTGGTGCGCGATGCGCCATCCACACCCGGGGATCTCTTCTTTCATATCCGTTCACAGGAACTCGGCCTGTGTTTCGAACTCGCACGTCTTCTCAAGGACCGGCTGCCGACTGGTTCAGTCATCGTTGACGAAGTGCAAGGTTTCAAGTACCTCGATCAACGCGATCTCCTTGGTTTCGTTGATGGGACCGAGAACCCCGACCAAAGCGAGGCAGCCCAAGTGGCGATCATCGGCGAAGAAGAGCCAACCTTTGTTGGCGGTAGCTACGTCATCGTCCAGAAGTATCTGCACGATCTCAGCGCTTGGGAGGCACTTACCACCGAAGATCAAGAGCGAGCCGTCGGTCGTCGCAAACTTGAGAACGTTGAACTCGATGACGTTACCAAGCCCGTCAACTCCCATGTTGCGCTCAACAACATCCGCGATGCCAACGACGAAGAGCTTGCGATCTACCGGCTCAACATGCCCTTTGGAAGTCTTCACGACCACCACTATGGTACCTACTTCATCGGCTATGCCAGGGATGTCCGGATCACCGAACGCATGCTCACCAACATGTTCCTTGGCGACCCTCCTGGCAACTACGACCGGTTGCTCGACTTCTCCACCGCGATCACTGGGACCCTCTTCTTCTGTCCATCGGTGGAGCTTCTGGAACAACTCGGAGACGCCTAGTCATCCATAATCGCGCACTACGCCTCGATGCATGAGAGTAAGGTGCCTGGGAGTGTCTGCATGATTCCATCGGAGGTGATCAACAGCCCGCGAAAGGACCCCACCTGACCGATCCGCTCGAGGACTCGCACCCCTCCGGCGATCACCGCTGTCGCCAGCGCATCGGCAAGATAGAGTGGCGCCCCAACAATCGTGGCGGCGAACGCACCGAGCTCGTCGCCCACGGGGTTGACGACATGACACCCCCGCTCGTAGAGTCCTGAGGTCGCGACCGCGCTATTGGTCTGGACCACCCCACACAGCCGATCGGCGTGGTGAGGGTGGCGAATGCCAACGTTGATCAGGGTGTCACTGTGGATTGCGATATCGCCACCACCATTCACCACCGCCTCAGTTGCCCCTGTGGCAATCACCATTCCAAGGATGCGCTCGGCCGCCCAACCCTTCACCAGTCCCGATGGGTCAAACCCACCAGGGACCGCCCACGGGTTAAAGTAGCCATCTGAGAGCTCCCGAGCAACCTCGCAGAGGGCGATCACCTCATCGAGTTCATCACTGTGAACGCTACGCTCACCCCGACGGAGACGACTGACCTCACTATCACTCCGGTAGGTGCTAAATACAGCGTCGATGCGTCCAAGCTCGGCCCTCGCACGTTCGACCAGCGACTCCCAGCCCACCTCGATCTGCTTCCCATCTTCCTCGTCAATCTGATCAGCTGCCGAAAGGGTAAAGACGGTGCCCATGGTCACAATCTCAGCGAGCATCACTTGCCTCGCAACTTGTTCAAAGCACCCTGTAACGAGTATGCGAATCCCTGACTGGTGTAGGTAGCACCCGAAACGATCGCGATTGGAAGTCCTTGGGCTTTGAGTGCCTCCGCTCTGAGTGACGGAACCGCAGCCTGTTCGATTTCGATCGAGTACGCCTCAAGGGCCTGGAACTTTGCGATGGAGATGTCAACGATCTTGTGCGCCTTCACTTCCACCGTTACCGCAATGTCGCCAAATCCGTAGTTCGTCAGCGGTCCCGTCACCGAGGTTGGTCCAGCTGGGAGCGGCACGTTGGTCGGCGTCGCAGCCTTGCCCTTGCTGGCCTTCGAGCTAGGGTGGTTCTTGTCAACCGAGGCGACGCTCAGCTGAGTTTTAGCCCGCGGGTGCAGGGTAAGGATGCCAATAAGGCCCACGACCGTTGCCCCAAGTACCGTCAATATCCTACGCATACACCCTCCTTCTCACGATTTTTGTCATCGGCCATCCGTCCGCCACCAACCGATTGGCTAAATCGTGTAGGGCTCTGCGTGCAGCTGACGCCGCTTGACACCGAGCTGTACAAAGACATCGCGAACCGCCTCAACGAAACCGGGAGACCCACTGATGAAGATATCCCGACTTCGGTAGTCCTTGATGTTGCCTGCGATGGTACGCAGATCCACCTCCGTGCGATCCCCACTCAAGATGTAGACCCTGCCGTTACGCTCGTTGACCAGTCGCTCGAGTTCGTCAAGTAACACCACATCGGTCTTGGCGGTGACACGCAACACCACCGCGGGACGACTCTCACGGGGTAGATCCTCGAGCAGACCCCGTACGGCGGTCACCCCAATTCCACCAGCGATGAGTAGCGCGCGATCTCTGGCCCGTTGTGCCACCGTAAAGTTGCCATAAGGGCCTTCAAACCAGACGTGGGTACCCACCTTGAGCTCGGCAAGGTTCGTTGAAAAGTCTCCGATCGGCTTCACCATCAGCCGCAGGGTATCCTCCTGGCGATCGACCACCGAGAACGGGTGGGCTTGCCACCATCGACCCCGGGTGAGAAAGCGCCACTCGAAGAACTGGCCTCCCTGAAGCGGGAGGTCTTCTAGATACTGGCCCTCAAGAAGGATCTTAGTCACACCATTGGCTTGAGGTTCCACAGCCGCCACCCGCAACCCATGGCGCATGGAGCGTAGTAGCGGTACGAAAATACGATAGGTGAGGATCGCAACTCCAGCCCCGATCCACGCTAGCCCCCACACCCATTGTGCGATGGGGTGGTTCACAAAGCTCGGACCAAGGGCCAACTCATGGGCGAAGGAGAGCACGAGGGCGACGTAGATCAAGAGATGCAAGAGCCACCAGTTCTCTCGCGAGAGGCGCTGGCGCAACCATGGCAGGGACACCAACCCGATCAACAACATCAACCCCAGAGCGATGAACGCGGTGATCATATCGGGATAGGTGTTGATCAGCACACCAAGCTCATGGGTAAATCCTGTCTTGGCGATCTCGGCATAGGCCATCGTGGTGAGCACCGCGTGGGCGAGGATAAAGGAGATCGCAAGTATGGAGAGATTCTTATGCCAACCCATCACCCCACCTCTGCCCAGGGCTCGCTCAAGCATGGGCAGACGGGAGGCCATGAACACCATCACCAGGGCGAAGTAGGTACCGATCAGTCCCGTCACCGATCCAAGGAACAGCGTCCAACCGCCTGGCGCATGGATCTCATGCACCGTCCCGTCAACCAAGGGTAATCCCAGTATCACACCAAGGCCAATGCCTGCAACTGCCATGGCAACCAACAGACCAGTCTCACCTGAACGTCGGGGTCGCGCCGAATCTGTCCGTGCAGCCGCCGCGCCCGTGGGGGCCGAAACCTTCATACAACTCCTTTAGCCCAACCGGCAGACACCCAATCAAGTAACCGAGGGTGGAGAACTCTGCGGCCCTCCATCTTCCAGCATGCCGTGTGAAGCTTGGCATCGACTGAAGCCGAGCTGAGACAAGAAACTTCTTAACCCCTCTCGTCCAGCCGACGGTGAAGTTCAGTTACCAAGTTCTCGAGTTTCGTGAGCTGGCTACGGTGCTCCCGGTGTGACTTGATGAGGTGAATGGTGCCGCCCGCCGCGATACAAGCGCCCAGGTCACTGGTAACGTTGGTATAGTTGCCGCCAACAAGCTCGGCAAAAGCCGAGACGTGCACCGACACTAACGGCAGCACCACCAGGTAGACCCCGAGCAGTGTCAGCAGGATGATATGCGGCTTTGACGCCAGGATCCTCGGCACATAGGCAAGGATGCGAACGAGTCGCGATTGGTGTGTTCCGCTACCAGCCATCTCATCAACGGTGTCCATTATCGATCTCCTTTTCAGAGCACTAGGCTCAACTCAGTTGATGGACATGCTAGCTACCCGGAGAGAGCCAGAGCTAGCGGTTGCAGTGTGGTTAATGGAAACCACCCGCTCCCACCAAACCGGAGGTGATAGTCGCCCCCCATCCGGCTGGACAAAGTACTGCTCCACCGTGTCACCGGATCGGCTCAACAACTCCTCCAGTTGGCCAGGGCATCTACTGCAGACCCATGAGGGTCCTTACCTATCCCGGGGGGCTGCCCCTACCAGAGTCCTCGGACAGCCCCCAATCTATGGGATCAGCGAACCGGACTCCTGCCTTGAGTTGCGGCTGCAAAGCACCGTACTGGATGCACAACGCCCTCATGCGGTAACCACCGCTTGACTATGGAGCGTCGCTGGCGGCTCCAAATCTCGACTTTGAATCTTTCGCTAGCTGGCCCGCGGTCTCGTCTTGATGGAGACACGCCGGAACCAGAAATGCTCATCCCCAGCCTTCTGACACTGATGCATAAGGCTGGAGGGTCGATCATCGCTAGCCGTCTAAGCCCTCTCTTGGTCCTGAGCTGCGAAACGGCCAAACGTAGATGAGGCGGGTCTTGTCGGACGCAGCTCCGCCAGATTGAACGTTTCGCGAACCTCGCTGAGGCAGCGCGTTACTCGACCATGAGGTCATCTATTAACCTAAACGCAACCGTGCAATCCTTGGTGTGCTGGACATCTGCACTGTCGGATTGAGCGGTCAAAGACATCGTACAGAGAACAGTTAGCGAACAACGACCAGAGCAAGTCCTTACGATGAACTCTCTGGCGTCTCAGCCCAGTTTCCATCCTCGATAACTCCTGCGGCCAACCCTTGCTCGATCAGCCGCAGAACTCCTTTGTCTCCAATGCGCTCATCGAGCAACTTGATCAACCGGACATGCATTGAGCATGGGGGAGCAGTCACTCCAGTCAAGACGATCATCTCGATTCACCCTCTTGATTGCAATCCGGACCAGCAGAGGAGCTGGAGCGTATCGGGTGGAACCGAGGTCGCACTCTGGCAGAAACCAGCCGTAGAGGCCGAGCAAATCCGCCTCGTAGACGGCGCTTGCCATCTCGAAAACGTCTCACTAGACGATGATTCCCTCCAGTACACCGATACTGATGTCGGTCCACCGCGGGGATATGCGTCTTTTGAGGGAACTCTGGGCTTCCCATAGGACCACGGTTGCTCGCTGGATAGCTAGCGTGATCCTATCAATTGGCAATGCCGTCTGTCCTCCTTGGCTGCCATTGCGTAGGGCCACGCTGCCGGACGAAGAGTATTGTTGGCCTTTCAGGCGACTCCCCGTTTGGTCTCCCTTACGGAGGATGCTGACATGAGAGACTGATCCCCATAGAGCCAAAAGACCCCGTTACATTCCCGTGAGGCCCTCCAAAACCTCACCATCAGTTTTGCGGACCACAGACTATCCAAGATACATCGCTCCACAGGGCTCACGTGGCTAAGCACCAGAGCTAGCACGTCAAGCGCTTCCTCCGCATCGACGTAGCGTCAGGTCAGCGTCCTGCGCGAAGAGGATCGGCTCATAGGCGAGAAAACGGGAATGAGGTGTTATTCACTGGTTTCTAGCAGAGATGCCAACTCACACCCGTGCCATCTATCATCTCTGCCATATCGCAGTACTGCCTACTGGCAGAGTTGACAGTATTCGATTTCTGATGTAGGGTTGGCGCGAGTATTTCACTCAAAGGCCGACTGGATAGGGATCTAGTGGCTGCGTAGGTGCTACAGAGGGGGTTGTGATGGCTAGAAAACGGTTGTTCTCAAGAGGAATTCGTGTACTTCGTTTAAGCACGGTATCGGTGTTTTGTGTTGGGATGATCGGTTTGGGTTCGAGTCTCACGATCCCAGCCTCGCAGCTCACCTCATCTTCGAATCCAGTCACGACCCTCTATGCATCGTCAAATGGATCTGGTGGTAGTTGCACCCAGAGCTCCCCCTGTGGTTTACAGACCGCTCTGGACGCTGCTGATAGCAGCACTACCGCCGACGTTACTATCGACCTGGTTACATCTGCCACTCAGACGGGAACAGCTAGCGACTACGTTGGAGGGTTCACGGTGGACACTAGCTCTGCTAGCAAATCCTTCGATATCACCATCCAACCAGCGGGCCCCGATATCTCGCCCGTCCTAGATGGAGACGGCACTTCCAGAGTGCTGATGGTACAAGGCTCGGGCACACTAAATCTCGTTGGTGTAACGGTCAAAAATGGCGTCGCCCCCGTTGGTGACAACGGTGGTGGGATTTTCGCCCGCAGCGATCTGACGATCACGGACTCCACCATCTCGGGCAACAGTGCAGGTGCCGGCGGTGCGGGTGAAGACGGAGGCAGCGGTGGTGGTATTTTCGCCACTCACGATCTGACGATCACGAACTCCACCATCTCGGACAACCGTGCAGGTGCTGGGGGCGCTGGTATCAAGGGTGCCAGCGGCATCAGCGGTAATAACGGCGCCAGCGGCACTGCGGGAGGCGACGGAGGTATCGGCGGTGGCATCCTTGCAATCGGGAAGCTAACGATCACGGACTCCACCATCTCGGGCAACAGTGCAGGTGCCGGCGGTGCGGGCGGCAAAGGTGGCCATGGCGGCGTGGGTGTCTCCGGCACCAACAATGGCATTGGCGACACCGGCGGTGCCGGAGGTGCCGGCGGCTGGGGCGGGAGTGCCGGAGGTATCGGCGGTGGCATGCTGACGATCACGAACTCCACCATCTCGAGCAACCGCGCGGGTGCTGGCGGTGCCGGAGGTGTCGGCGGCCACTGCGGTTTTGGGATTAACGACGCAGACTGCGGCAACGGTGGTGCAGGTGGCAACGGTGGCCATGGCGGAGACGGTGGTGGGATTCTCTCTGATAGTGATCCGGTCATCTCTAACTCGACCATCTCGGACAACAGTGCAGGTGTCGGCGGTGTTGGAGGCGATCCTGGGATCGGTGTCGAAGGTTCGGCTGTGGCTGGCTCCGGTGGTCATGGCGGAAACGGTGGTGGAGTAGCTGCTAGCGATCTGACGACTACGAACTCCACCATCGCGAACAACAGCGCTGGTGCCGGCGGTGCCGGCGTTAGCCTTCTTAACCCCGGAGCTACACCTGCTGACGGTTCCAATGGTGGCGACGGTGGTGGGATATTTGCTACCGGTGACTTGACTATCACAAACTCCACCATCGCCCAAAACAACACCGGTGCGCGTGGAATTGTATATGGGTATGCGACTCAAGGGGAGCCTGGCACTGGCGCCGGGATTGCCAGCGTCTCCACCAAGGCCACAACAGCTCTGACTGCCGACTTGATTGCCGGAGGAGCCAGTGACGCACACGGCAAGGATTGCGCTATCTCCAGCACCATTACAGGCAATGGCTACAACGTTGCCAGCGACTCAAGCTGTGACTTCTCCTCATCCTCGACGAGCGAGGTGAGCCTTACGGTGGACCTGCTTGGCGACCTGGAGGACAACGGCGGCCCTACCAACACCATTCAACCCTCGCCCGGCAACCCAGCCATCAACTACATCCCTGTCTCTAGCGGTGTCTGTCCGGCAACGGATCAGCGAGGCTATGTTCGCCTAGCGAATTCCTCCTACTGCTACGCTGGCGCCTATCAGGGCGGCTACCTCGAGCCTCAGACCATCTCCTTTACCTCCACGCCACCAACGAGCGCGAAGACAGGCAATACCTATACACCAACGGCGACCAGTACTTCGGGCCTTGCGGTGGCACTCACCGTTGCCCCATCGTCAGCTACGGTGTGTTCGATCGCCAGTGATGGTGTGGTCACCTTCAACGCCGCGGGAACGTGTACCATCGATGCGAATCAGGCTGGCAATAGCACCTATGCTCCAGCGAGCCAGGTGACACAGGCGGTCACGGTATCCACTCCCCCTGTGACAAGTCCAGTGACAAGCCCGACGACGACCTCCGTGTCAGCGCCGAGCCCGGTACATACCTCTTCATCGAGCGTGACGGCTCCGTCGACTCCAACGCCAGTGACCCTAAAGACCGGTCCCCCGTTCGCCCCTGCTCAATCAACGCCACTGGTGCCGATTGGACTGGGCCTATCAGCGAGCGGCGTGGTGAGTATCGTTGCCTATGAGTTGAGGCGTCGTCGAGCAAGCTAGTGGCGCCCCGGAGGCGGCTAGCCTCGATATCTGTCTCGGCTGAGATGATCGCATCCCCTACCCGAGAACGAGGCCCGCCTCCGGATTATATGATCCTAAGTGGCCGTCCAATTGGGGACAAAAACGGTGCTCAGAGAGTTGTCAATCTGACCTCAGAGGGAACCGCGCCCAACGAGGTTGGAGGGCATGTGCATCACGCACGAAGTTTTGGAACGAGGGTGGCGGGAAGCGCTTCAACTGGCAGGCTCGACCCACCACCCACTTTCTCACACATCATAGAACGAACACTTCACTAGGATCCGTTCCGTCGGCTCCTAGTGGGGTTGTTGCTTGGAATATGATCGTGCAACCGCTCACTCGGCTCGGGAAGCCTGCTCGCCTTGCTTATTCACCGCGTTGCAGGACACCGGCTTGGCCAAAGAGTTGAAACTCCTCACCCGCTATTACAAAGGCTCGCTCGATTCGCTCGATGAGCTGGTCGGTTTCGGGATGAAGCCGCTCCGGTAACTCCTGAAAGACCTCACGAACCGCAGCACGCAACGTACTGACTCCCAGTTTTGCGGCAACATCGGCACGAAATCTTGCGGACTCCGCATCGACACCTTCATCGACGAGTCGATCCGCCAAGGCCTGAGCAACGCGGAGCTCGAAATTCAAATAGTTCCGTGCGAGCTGACCCGTGAGGTCTACCCCAGAACGATGAGGACGAAAGATTGGTACCTCCAGTACCGCATCCATCCGTTGACGAATACCACTCACGATCGCCTCAAGGAGCGCCCTCAGTGGCTCCTCGGATCGAGGACGTCGTAGCACCTCTACTTCGACGAGATCAAAATAGGAGACGAGATCAAGCAGCAAGAGATCATCCTTGGATTCGAAATACCGAAAGAAGGTGCGCTCTGATACATCCGCCATGTCCGTGATCTGGAGGATGGTGGTTTCAAGAAAGCCCTGCTGGGCGATGAGCTGTCGAGCAACCTCGATGATTCGCTCTCTCGTCGCTGCCTTTTTGATCTCGCGACGTCCAACTGGCTTGTTGATCTCCATACTCAGTAAGCCTACCTGCCGGACTTGGAAGATATCAATTTAGGAAAACTCTTTTGGCAGAACCTGCACTTGGCAATACTGTCACCTATTAGGATACCGTGTCAGACCAGGGCCGATGGAGCCGAGCAAGTGGTCTGAGGGTGTCCGAGCGGCCAGTGCCAGCTGCGGAATCTCCATGGACCTCGTTGATCTGAGGAAAGCACAGAGATGTGTGAAGGGGGAATTGATGAACAAGCAACCACATCGACTTGATAGCGTCGGACGCGCGTGCGCTCGTCACCCGTTCACAACGATCGCTATCTGGGTTGTCGTCTTAGCCGCAGCGCTCATCGGGCACCACGAGATCTCCGGTATCTACCAGAACAACGTGAACCTGCCGGGGACCCAGTCCTCTACCGGACTGGCACTTCTGGCCAAGAACGATCCAAAGGCATCTGGCTATACCGGACTGGTCGTCGTCACTGGCAAGGACCTCACATCCCAAGGAGGCGCACTCACCCAAGCCGAACAGAACCTAGCCCGCCTCAAAGATGTGATCTCAGTCAGCAATCCACTCGCTCCCAGCTCGACAGGACTCTCGAAGTCAAAAACCACCGCGCTGATCACCGTTCATCTCTCGGTGCTCCCCGCATCACTCGGGACTAGCTACGCGAACTCGCTCTATAGCGCCATGGAACCTGTGACACACTCAGGCCTGGCCGTCAACTATGGCGGAGGGTTTGATGCCAATGTCAACCCGCCGACGCGTGACACCACATCGGAGGCTATCGGCTTTGGAGTGGCCATCGTCGTGCTCCTCGTCAGCTTTGGAAGTCTCATCGCCGCTGGACTACCTCTCTTCACCGCCGTCTTTAGTGTCGGCATCGGTGTCTCCATTCTCGGTATGGTCGCCAGCGTGATCACCTTCGCTACCGCTTCGCCAACGTTGGCGCTCATGATAGGCCTTGGAGTCGGGATCGACTATGCCGTCTTCTTGAGCACCCGCTTTCGCCAACGTATCATGGACGGTCATGATCCTATCGACGCCGCTGGTCGCACGGTTGCCACCAGTGGACACGCTGTCCTCGTGGCGGCAACCAGTGTATCCGTGGCACTGTTTGGACTCTACGCCTCTGGCATCACCTTCTTCGGCCAACTCGGCTTTGCCGCCTTCTTTGGCGTTCTCACCGCAGCTGCTGGCGCGATCACCCTGGTGCCCGCCGGCCTCAGTCTCGCTGGGCGCAGTATCGACCGTCTCCATCTTGGATCCCCGAAGGCCGAGGCGGGTGATCGAAATGACATGTGGCACCGCTATGCTCGCAGTCTGCAACGCAGGCCGGTCCTCTTCCTTTTTGCCGGTCTTATCCTTCTCGGCGTCCTCACCATTCCATTCTTCTCGATGCGCCTCGGAAACGTCGGCGACTCCTCGTACCCAACCTCTTTTACCTCCCGTCGCGCCTATGACGAGGTAGCCCAGGCATTTGGTCGAGGTGCCAACGGTCCGCTCGTTGTCGTTCTTGCCATCAACCACTACCAGGGGTCTCCCACCACCCTGGCCAATGACCTCTACCAGCAGATCAGTAAGGTTCCAGACATCGCCTCAGTCACCCCACCGGCACCAACGCCCAACTCAGCCCTGCTTATCTCAACCGTGGTACCAAAGACTGGGCCAGATAATCAGAAGACAACGACGCTCTACTCGACGTTGGTAAACACCACCATCCCCAAGGTCACCGCTGGTACCGGCGCGAAGGGCTACGTCACCGGGGGTACAGCCCTACAGATCCAATTCGATCAAACCCTCGGCTCACATCTGGTACTCACCATCCTGGCTGTGCTTGTGGTCGCCTTCTTCATAATCATGTCCGCCTTCCGCAGCCTGGTACTCGCCATCAAGGCAGTTGTCATGAACCTACTGAGCATCGGGGCAGCCTACGGGGTGCTGGTCGCCACCTTCCAATGGGGTTGGGGGCGGAGTCTGCTCGACGTACCGAACAAGGTCTCGATCGAGGCCTACGTTCCTCTCATCGTCTTCGCCGTCGTCTTCGGCCTCTCGATGGACTATGAAGTCTTTCTCCTCTCGAAGGTACGAGAGGTCTGGATGCGGGCCGATGACAACACTGAGGCCGTCTCTGAGGGTCTCTCCTCCACCGGTCGCGTGATCTCTGCCGCTGCCCTGATCATGGCAAGCGTATTCTTCGCCTTTGCTGGATCACCTGATGTGGTCATCAAAATGTTCTCCGTCGGTTTTGGGGTCAGCGTACTCATCGATGCAACCATCGTGCGGCTTCTCTTGGTCCCCTCGATTATGACACTGCTTGGCACGAAGAGCTGGTGGATACCCAAGTGGCTCGACAAGATTCTGCCCCACATCGAGGCAGAGGGTGTCGAAGAAGACGAGGCGACAGCCATTGCGTTAGCTGCGGTTGACTGACCGCAGCATGAATTAAACCTACTGAAGGAAACGAATCGAGGTTCCCGCCAGGCCCAAGACGAAGAAGGTTCGAAGCCTCAAGCGAATATGGGTTGATTGTAGTCAACTGCACTCTCCTGGGCACCATGTCCTGAGATTTCATGAGTACAGCTACCAGCCCGTTCTTCTGTCTGTGATGCGTAGTGGAAGCGAGCCTAGCCATCGCACCACCTTCGCGGAGTTCACCGCTCGGCTCCTGCAATCCGGGAACTCGGCACTAAAATCACGCTAACCGATCAAGACATAGATATCCTGGCCAAGTGTAGTGGAACGCGCAACCATGCAGCGATGCATCTTCCAGCTGGCAAAATGGAGCAATAACCAGCAGGTATGTCGCTGCTGACCCCGGTTGGGCACCTTCCAAAACCCACAGCTGTCAAAATCTGCCTAGTCCTCAACATTTTGAGCCGCGTGCCTCGTGGGGACCTCATCTAGAGGCCAAAGCTTGGTGGTGATGACATCGTGCACGATGTCCTTGTCCACGCCAAAGTACTCGTGAATGAGAATGTTACGCATACCGCGAATCGCAGACCAATCGATTTCGGGTAGCGCCTTGATCAAAGTCTCTGGCAGGTGATTCGCGCCTCGCCCACGACAACGATATTGCGTTCGATCGCATCCATGGCCATATCTGCCAGGTACCCTTCGCTCGCATCGAGATCATCGGCGTAGTGCAGACAGCGAGGAATGGCGATGTGAATATCTCCGATCCGTTCTTGCGTGGTTCGACTCAAAGCGGTACCGATTCAGCGACAGCCGTGACCGATACCCGGTCCTTGAGTAGTTGGGTGGAGAAGACGTCCACGTCTCGCTGCAGGATGCGACGGAACTCGTCGTTGAGTCCACCAGCACGGAACAGAACGTTCCCCTCCGCTGGGTCGAGGTCTACGAGAATGTCGATGTCGCTTTCCGGTGTCGCGTCGCCGCGAGCGACTGAGCCGAACAGTCGTGGATTGGTTGCCCCGTATCTCTGCATCACAGCATCTAACTCGTCGCGGTGCGCATCGATCAGGGTGCGTGAGGCCTGAGTCGACGGCGTAACGGTGCCCATAGCTAGAGGATAGCTGTCACTAAAGTCAGACATGCCGATCACCTTTGCGTAACGTTTCTCAAGGTTCGGCTCTCGCGAGTCACTCGGTGAGAGAACCTGCATCTCGGACCACCGGCAGCAATCTCACTCGCGTGCTGATAGGGCGACACCAACAAGAGCCGGGATGCGACAGTCGGTCAAAGGTGTGCCCTGCTGTCAAAACAGCGGTGAACGGGATAACCATCTGAACCCATGCTTCCTTGAGGTGGTCGATCGCACCTCCAAAGGCGGAGTGCACAACCCACGCTCTGACTGCGAGTTCCAGTTGAGGTTCAGAACCGATGTTTTCAGAACCGACGCACACTGCCTCAACTACCTGGGAAAGCCACGCATCGAATGATTCCGTTACGCCGGTCGCCTTCCCTTTGGGTCCACCCCAGAACCTGTGCTACGAGAGCTTCCCGGTGTAGAGGGTTTCGTGACCGGAACCATGGCCCTACAGATTCAATTCGATCAAACACGCAATCTACCGTACTTGTGGTCGCCTTTTTCGTTATTATCCCCGCCTTTCGTAGCCTGCTACTCGCTGTCTAGGCGGTTCTCATGAGGCTACTGAACACCAGAATTGCCCTGGGGTGCTTGTCCCCATCCTCTCATGGGGCTGGGAACTGAGCCTGCCCAACATGTCGACGATGTCTCGATTAAGGCCCACGCACCTCATATCATCCTCGCCGTATCATCTTCACCTGCACTTTTGGGTTCAGCGCACCCATCGATGCAACTGTCGCGTGACTTCTCTTGGTCCCCCCCGATTATGCCGCTGCTCAGCACCAAGAGCTGGTGGACAACCAATTAGCTCGATGTGGTTCTGCCCCACATCGAGGCAGAGGGTGTCGGAGAAGACGAAACGTAGCGTTAGCCGCGGTCGACTGAGTAAACACGATGCTTCGCCTGTTGGCTAAGGTGCTCGCCACTACACTAGGCTCCAATGGCTACCGACCAACAACCAGCACCACGGAGCACGACCAGCTCCGATTCTCATGAGGCCCACCAAGATCCACTCTTTGGCGGCATCGGCGTGGCACTCGTAACGCTCTTTGACGACGAGGGAGAGCTGCTGGTCGAGGCGACTGCCGAACACGGAGCACACCTCGTCGAACTCGGGGTAACCGGCGTCTTGGTCGCAGGGACCACTGGTGAGGCTAGTGCCCTCGATGATGATGAGCGTGCCCGCCTCATCCACGAACTACGTTCCACCCTTCCCCCGTCCATACCCATCTTTGCTGGAACCGGGCAACCATCAGCGCGGGCCGCGGTACTCACCTCCAAGCGAGCGGTCGACAGCGGTGCCGATGCACTCCTTGTGCTCTCCCCTCCCAGATCCCTCGATCCACGCCCCTACTACGAAGCGATCCTCGATGCTTGTCCAACGACACCGATCCTGGCCTATCACTTCCCGGCCGCCTCGGCACCGGGTCTTACCGTCGAGACTCTCTGTTCTCTTCCGGTAGTTGGCTCGAAGGACTCAAGTGGCGACGCGTCTAGACTCCTCGATGAGGTCCAACGCTTTCATGGCGCTCTCTATGTCGGCAACCCGGTACTGCTCGCCCTCGCTGGCCTACTCTCCATCCAGGGAGCGATTCTTGCGGTGGCCAACCTCGACCCAGCCCTCTGTCATCTCGCCCTCAACGGAGACGCCCAGGCGCAACTCGCGATCGCTGAACTCCACCGCGCGACCGCCACTGGTTTCCCCAAAGCGATCAAGCATGAGCTCCATCTTCGCTTTGGTACCCCGACAGGAGTGCGCCTCGGGTAACCTCGCGTTCGCCCCACCTTGAATCGTCCTCCCAAAGGACTTGGCCCCACACTACATGGGCGAAGCTAGTGCCCCGCAGCTGGTGTCGGAGTCACCTGCGCCAGATACGTACATGCTGCTGGTAACGAGCAGAGATCGGCATATTTGGCCTCGAGATCGAAGAGGTTGGCCTGGTGAACTTCCTCCGTCCGATCGCCAACCGCCTCACGCACGATGGTCGGGCGAAAGCCAGACTGCAGAGCATCCAGTGCACTTGCACGTACACAGCCTGAGGTGGAGACTCCGGCGATGAGAAGGGTGTCCACGCCCATGACGTGCAGCGTGGTGGCGAGTGAGGTGCCAAAGAAGGCAGAGGCGTACTGTTTCATGATGATGAGATCGGTCGCCTCCGGCTGCAAGCGCTCGTCGAAGTCACGGAGTTCAGATCCCTCCTCAAAGACCTGAAGCGAGGGGACCTTCTGCCAAAAGTAACCTCCGTCTACGCCCCCTTGACGGTAGCTGACGCCAGTAAAGACCACTGGATACCTCCGTTCGCGAGCGGTGGCGACCAGCGCCTTGGTTGCGTCAAGCACCGTCTCGTACCTTGGAGAGAAGAGCGGAGAACCAGGATCGAGGTACGCCCGCACTAGGTCGACGACCAACACCGCTGGTCGCTCTCCAAGGCCCACCGATCCGGAGAATCCCGCCTTCCGGTAGTCCTCATCCACGGAGGGGTCCCCCATGGCTTACCTTGTCTCAAAGACGGGATCACGAGGGGCCGGAATCCCCGTCTCAGCGAGCGACCTCTCCTTGAGATCGGCGATCGGAGCTCCGTAGTCAAAGACGGGGAGCGCACCCCGATGATCGCGCATCTCGGCTCGGAGTGCCTCTGTGGCCGAGGCCAGCACCGTACCGTCATCATCGAGAACAACCCCGTAGCGCTTCGCACCCTCTCGCGTCACGAGACCACGCTCAACCTCGAGCGCCACCAGCTCAGCCGAGCGATCCAGCGGATCACCCCAGCCACCGCCTCCCCAAGTGACATAGTGCAAAATGTCGCCTACTGCGACTTTGACATGGTCACACTTCGATGCAAGCACCTCGGTTGCTCCGTTCGTGCGAACTACATATTTGGTACTTCTCGCCCCAGGCAGGCCACCGTTGACGCCCCATGGGTAGGTCAACCAGCGGTCATCGTGAATGGAGATGGTGCCCGGCTCCAAGAATCGATAGGCGATATCGATCCCGTTACCCCCTCGGAAGAATCCGGGTCCACCCGAGTCGGGTACCGTCTCATACTTCTCAATCACCAGAGGGAAGTACGCCTCGAGAAACTCATTGGGGACATTGGTAAAAGATGGCCACAGCGAATGTCCATCGGGTCCATCCCCAAATGGCCGACCCGGAATTCCTCCAAAGCCAATCTGATAGAGCTGGAACCACTCGCCCGAGGAGTCCGTGCCTGAGTACATGAGATGCGGAGAGGAGGAGAAGCCTGCTGCACAGAGAAACTCGGGCTGGCGTTGACCGAGGAGGCCACCGAGAATATCGAAAATCCGCCCGAGCGCATGGGTTCGACACGAGAGTGCGGCCGGATAGGCGGGTCGAAGCAGGGATCGCTCTGGAATATGGACCTCAACAAGTGGATAGAAACCGTCATTCCAGAGGATCTGGGGGTCAAAGACCATGATCATGTAGATCCCAAAGAACATCTTGAACATGTTGACGTTCAAGAAGAAGTTGATCGGCCCTACCGATTGTGGATCCGTCCCTTCAAAATCGAGATGGACTTTGTTGCCCTCGCGCCACATCGTACAGTGGATCCGATACGGGCCATTGCCAAGACCGTCATCATCGATATAGTCAGTGAAGGAGAGTCGTTCCTCCGAAACTGTCTGAAGGATCAGCTGTTCCATCGCACGATAGTTGCGCTCAAGCAATAACTCCAGCGTCGCGATGTAGACGTCGGTACCGAATCGACCACAGAGCTCCACGACGCGACGCCCGGCGGTGCGACAGGCCGCAACGATTGCGTTCAAGTCACTTCGGTTCCACTGTTTCATCCGCACCTGGTTGAGAATAAGATCGAGAGCTTCCTGGTTCAGTGCTCCGCGTCGGTAGATCTTGGTAGGGGGAATGACCACCCCCTCCTCATAGATGCTCTCGGCGTCGGTCGGCAACGACCCGGGAACCTTGCCGCCGACATCGGTCATGTGTCCGAACATCGCCGACCAACCAACAATACGGCCCTCCAGATAGATCGGCATCAGCACAAGCCAGTCATTGGCATGGCTGATCGCACCGTCACAGCTATACGGGTCAGAGGTCAAGAAGATATCGCCCTCCTCCACCGTTCCCTGGTAGTTGTCCAAGAAGCCACCGATGAAAGAGCCAAACTGTCCGACCACCATGCGACCCTTGTGATCAGCGATGAGGGGGAACTCGTCGTGTTGCTCTCGTATGCCCGGACTCATTGCCGTACGAAAGAGCACCGCATCCATCTCGTAGCGAGCATTTCGCAACGCATTTTCAATAATATCCACTGTCACGAGATCGACATCGACACTCGCAAACTGGGTATTAGATGTCTCGATAATCTGTGCCATTACCACTCCTTCGTTTCAATGTACTGACCAATAGCTAGCATGAAGCCCATCATTGGGTATCGCTGAGGGGGTTGATGATGAGGTTGCCATAGACGTCGACTTGCGCCTCGTGACCTGGCAACACCAGGGTGGTAGAGTCCATCTCGGAGACGATGGCAGGTCCCGCGATCCGGTTATTGGCTTTGAGCTGGGCACGAGCGTAGATCTTGGCGACGACCTCCTCACCCTCGACGTAGATCTCTTTGGTGGCGATCACTGCGCCGGCGGCATCTTCATCCCCAGTTTCGATCTGGAGCGCGGCCACCCTTGGGCGCGCCCCTTGGGCGATGGCACGCAGGTGTACCAGCTCACACTCCTGATCGAGCGCGAAGGTAAAGAGCCGCTCATGCTCAGCCTCAAAGAGGGCACGAATACTCTCCAACAGTTCATCGGTGAGCATGGACGCATCGACATCAACCGTCACCTCGAAACCTTGGCCGTGGTAACGGACATCGACGGAATAACCGATCTCCTGCTCTGCCAGAGCGACCCCCTGCCCCGTAAGCTCAGCTGCTGCCTCCGCTCGTAGTGCCGCAAGCTCGGCGGCCACCGCTGCACTCGAGACCTCGGAGAACCTACGGATATAGGTATGCGAGGACTCTGATCGAAGACGAGTTGTGGCATCACCAAAGGCGCAAAGCACCCCAGGCGAGGGTGGGACAATCACCGGCCACGAACCCATCAACCTTCCTAAGGCATTGGCATGCAACGGACCGGCACCACCAAAGGCCACGAGGGCAAAGTCGCGTGGATCATATCCCTGTTGCACCGAGACCAGACGGAGGGCTCCAAACATGTTCTCATTCACAATGTCGATGACACCGGCGGCCGCTCGCTTGACCTCGATACCCAGCGCTTCGGCAAGTGGCTCAATAGCACGTCTCGCAGCCTCGCCGTCGAGTTGCATCTCCCCATCCAGGAGCCCTGAGGGTAGATAGCCAAGCACCATATTGGCATCGGTGACCGTAGGTTCGGTCCCACCGCGGCCATACGCCGCTGGCCCTGGGTCGGCGCCGGCAGACTGGGGGCCAACGCGTAGCGCCTTGGTCAAGGCTGGCACGTGCGCGATCGATCCTCCACCAGCCCCGACTGTGCGCACGTCGATGGAGGAGGCACGGATCGTCAGATCGCCAACGGATGTCTCCCGCCCCACCTTCGGGACTGCCTGCTGAACGAGGGCGACATCAGTACTCGTGCCTCCCATGTCAAAGGTCAACAGATCGTCGTAGCCCGCCTGACTGGCGATCCAGACTGCACCAGAGACACCGCCGGCCGGTCCGCTCATCAGCATGTTCACCGGGGCGGCGGAGGCGACCTCCATCCCCATTAAACCCCCATCAGAACGGAGAATGTGCAGACGTGCACCTGGAGTCCGTCGCGCCAGTTCGGACGAGAGGTTGCGCAAATACTGCGATGCACGCGGTCGCACGTAGGAGTTAGCCACCGTGGTGAGCGTCCGTTCATACTCCTTGATCTCTGGCAGAATACGCGACGACAAGGAGATGGGGATATCCCCTAAAATCTCTTCGGCTACGCGTGCAACCGCAAGCTCGTGTTCGTCGTTGGTGAATGAATTCATCAACGAGATCGTCAGCGCTTCAATCCCACGAGCACCGAGTCGTTCGAGTTCTTGTCGAAGCGCCGCCTGATCGAGGGGACGGATCACACGACCACGTGCATCGATTCTCCCCTTGACTTCGATAGTGTCCTCAAGCCGAGCCAATGGCTCAGGCTTTGGCCATACGATCCAACCAGCCAGTCCTCCCGGTACAAAGGACCGAGCCACCTGGAGGATCTGGCGATACCCCTCGGTGACGACCAGGCCGACTCTGGCGCCCTTCCCCTCAAGAACCGCGTTCGTCGCCACCGTCGTTCCGTGCATCACCTGACTCACCGCACTTGGATCGACTCCAGCGCGCTCAGTTAGCAACTCGATCCCACGGAGTACTGCAATCGAGGGATCCTCCGGCGTGGAGGGAACCTTCGCACGATGTGTCACCCCTGATACCTCATCAATCAGCAAGAGGTCAGTGAAGGTTCCTCCTACATCAACTCCCAATCGATAACTCATCAGTACAATCTCCTCATCTGTGCCTGTCGCAACGAACCCACCGACTCACTGCGACGCTCGTCGCTGTTATTGATACTCTCGTTGACAACACTCTTCTTATTGGCGTCACGTACGCCGCACACCCACCACGACCATCTTGTCCCATCAACCATCGCCGTACTCGCTCAGATCACCCCTCGTTGGCGAAGAGAGGCGATCTCCTCTTCGGCGAGACCGAGTAGGCCAGCGAGAACCTCGGTGGTGTGCTCACCGAGCTCAGGGCCGACCCACCTCACCCTCCCTGGCGTTGCCGAGAGGCGAGGGGCGACATTATGCATCTGAAACTCCCCGAACGTCGGATGTGCCAGGCTGATGATGTCCTGGCGCGCCATAAAGTGCGGATCAGCGAGCATCTCCGGCGCCCGATAGATCTTGCCCTCTGGCACCCCATGGATCTCAAGTAGCTCCTCGAGTTCAGCGATATCGTGCTCGGCCGTCCACGCTGCGATACGTTCGTCGAGTACCACCTGGTTTGCACCTCGCGCGCTGTGGGTCGCAAAGCGTGGATCATCCGCGAGTTCGGGTTGGCCCATGGCCAAGGCAAGTCTCCCAAAGACTGAGTCCTGATTGGCGGCGATGAGCAGGAGCAGTCCATCTTTGGTTGGATAGATATTGGAGGGCGCCACGTTGGGCAGAATCGCTCCGGTGCGCTCACGAATGTAGTTGCCGAGTGTATACTCAGGAATGAGCGACTCCATCATCGAGAGCACCGCTTCATAGATCGCTGCATCCACGACTTGTCCTTTGCCGGTCACGCTACGGTTGTGGACCGCGACCAGCGCACCAAGAGCAGCAAAGATGGCAGCGAGCGAATCGCCAATCGAGATACCAGCTCGCGAAGGTGGTGCCTCAGGGTTACCGGTCACATATCTGATGCCACCCATCGCTTCGCCAATCGAGCCAAATCCTGCCCGGGCCGCATACGGTCCCGTCTGGCCATAGCCCGTCACGCGGACCAAGATCAGGCCTGGGTTGATCTCAGCGAGCGTGGAGTAATCGAGTCCCCAACGTTCGAGCGTGCCAGGGCGAAAGTTTTCGAGCAAGATATCGGATTGTGCCACCAACGAGCGCACGAGTTCTTGGCCAGCTTCAGTTCTCAGATCGATCGTCACCGATCGCTTACCACGCGCAACCACCGGCCACCAGAGTGACAACCCATGTGGCTTTTCACGACCCCATTGGCGCATCGGGTCGCCGCGCTTGGGATCCTCAACCTTGATGACATCGGCTCCAAAGTCAGCGAGGAGCTGCCCACAGAACGGTCCGGCCAAGAGCTGTCCCATCTCGATGACTCGAAGATCTTGGAGCGGCAGCCGCTCTTGGGAATCATCGCTGCCGGAGGTATCCATTCGGGCTCCTTTCTAGCAGTAGACCGAGCGTGCGGCAAAGATGTGGCACTTCATCACCGCCTCAGCCCAATCAGGGTCACGGACAGCCAGTGCTTCTAAGAGTTCTCGATGATGCGACATCGAACGGTTGAGTTCATGCGCACTGTAGCGTTGAAACGTTGCTCGGACCCGAGCCAGCTCCATGATCGACTGCACCTGTTCAGAGAGTCGGTAGTTTCCGGATCCACCAACGATCAGGGCATGGAACTGATTGTTTAGGCTCGCGATCTGATCGTCAAAACCCATTGGACGCTCCGTTGCCAGTCGTTCCATCGCATCGGCGAGCTTTTGGGCGACGACCAGATCACTCTCTGAGAGCCGAAGCGCGGCTTGCCGTGCCGCGTGCGGTTCGAGTACACCGCGGAGCGCAAAGACCTCATTGATGTCCTCCACTCTCCACCCAAGCACCCTCGCCCCTCGATGTGGCAGGATCTCGATGTACCCCTCAACTTGCAGCCTTCGCAGTGCCTCTCGAACCGGTGTTCTCGATACTCCAAAGCGCTCCGCCAAGAACTCCTCGCGAAGGGATTCCCCAGCGGCGAGCTCACCGGTCACCAGTGCGTGTCGCAGTTGATTGTATACATCTGTGCTGATTTCTCCCAAAGCATCCCCACTCAAGTGCCTGTTAACCGCATTTCTGCATACAATATCACAGCCGACGCCTCCTTGGTTGGAATTGAGGAAAAAACCTTGAAGCGCCTAGAGTAAGAGGGGATAGCGATCGAGAGAGGAATGACGATGGATCAGCCAAGTATCGAGATCGTTGAGGTGTCACCGCGGGATGGACTCCAAAACGAAGCCACACCCTTCTCAACCGACGAGAAGATAGCGCTGATCGAGGGGTGTCTTGGTGCCGGTCTGCGAAGGATCGAGGTTGCCAGCTTTGTCAATCCCGCAAGAGTTCCCCAGATGGCCGACGCGGAGGCGGTCTTGGCACGGCTCAGCCCTGCGGCCTTTGACGGAGCCATTGGGCTCGTCCTCAATGAACGGGGCCTCGATCGTGCGCTCGCAACCCCGCTACAGGAGATCAACTATGTGGTGGTGGTGACCGAGACCTTCTCGGAGAAGAATCAAGGTGCCTCGGTTGAGGAGAACCTCGCCATGGCGGCCAACGTGACCCGGCGAGCGAGAGAGGTGGGGCTTCGCACCTCCATCACCGTCTCCGCTGCCTTCGGCTGTCCCTACGAGGGCGAAGTAACCCCCCAACAGCTCTACGCCATCGTCGATCAGGTCGCCGATCTGGAGCCGTTTGAGATTGCCATCGCCGACACCATCGGTGTCGCGGTCCCAAGGGACGTACACGAACGGATGCAGGGCGTTCGAGAGATCATCGGATCGCGTCCTATCCAACTCCGCTGCCACTTTCACAACACCCGCAACACTGGACTCGCCAACGCCATGGCCGCCGTCGAAGAGGGCGTTACTGTGCTCGACGCATCCCTCGGAGGTATCGGAGGATGTCCGTTTGCACCCAATGCGACCGGCAACATTCCCACCGAAGATCTCGCGTATATGTTGTCACGTTCGGGCTATCACCTCGGTGTCGACTTTGCTCGCCTCTTTGAGGTGGTTGATCTGCTGAGTCAGAAGCTACCGAACCCGGTACCTGGTCTCCTGACGCGAGCCGGGATGTTCCCGGCGCTGAGCTGACATCACCGAGCTGAACCCAATGGGTTAACCCCCACTGGATTAACCCACACAGCCTCGAGCAGCGTGCCCGTCCCCCTATCCGATCTCGTCGTGTTTCACGAGGTCCGAGGGGTCCGAATTCGCACCGCAAAAGATGATACCGATGTGATCGTGTCCACTCGTCTTGACTTTGTCTGCGAGCAGCGCAGCCAACGCTGCGACTCCACCATACTCCCCGACCAAACGAAACTCGTCCCAAAGGAGCTGCCTGGCTGTCACCATCTCCTCCTCCTCGACGAGCACGGACTCTACCCCCATCGATGAGATCACCTCATAGGCGAGGTCCCCACAGCGTCGAGCGCCGAGCGAGTCAGCCGCCACCCCAGAGACCTCGACATCCACCGGCCCGCCGGCAGCTAGCGCCTGTCGGATCGTTGGCGCTAGTGTCGGCTCAACCGCAATAACTCGCGTCTCGTGTGGCATCGCCAGTCGCACTCCAGCCACCAGACCACCGCCCCCAGCTGCGACGACAACGACATCTAGGGAGCCAGCCTGGTCAAGAAATTCAAGACCCGCGGTCCCCTGTCCAGCCACCACCTCGACCTGGTCATAGGCATGGACAAAGAGGGCACCACTCTCACGCTGGCGAGCCAACGCCCAATCATAGGCATCGCCGTAGCGTTGGCCACGGGCGACCACCGTCGCGCCCAAGGTTCGTAGACGCTCCAACTTGACCGGACTTGACGTCTCTGGCACGACGATCTCCGCAGGGATCCCGAGACGATGCGCAGCATAGGCCAGTGCTAAGCCAGCGTTACCACCCGATGCTCCAATCACTCCCGCATCGCCGATCGTTCCAGCCTCTCTGGCCGCGAGCACGCGATTAAAGGCACCCCGTGCCTTAAAAGAACCAGTCACCTGCAGTGCCTCGAGCTTGAGCAGTGGATGGGCTGGGTGATCGTCCCACCTGATAATCGGGGTCTCACGCACCCAGGGGCTGATACGGCGCCGAGCCACTACTACATCATCAGGTGTCATCATAGTTATCAGGTTACCGGCACCATCGGTCGCCCGCCAGCCCAAGAGCACCAATCACTCACCAACACCCCTCAGTTGTTAGCCTGTCCATCCCGATCAGGTGCAAGTGGACGATCGATTGCAGGCGGCAACAGTCGCCCAAGGTTGAGTCCAACGAACCCGGCGGCGGCTGAACCGATAACGATGAGCCCTATCCACGACAGCGGAAACGAACTCGCGAGCAACAAACCAGCGATCGGAGGTCCCGCAATCGTACCGAGAGACCATACCGTCGAACCAAGCGCGTTATATCGCGCTCGCAGATGTTCGGGAGCGAGATCATTGGGCAAGGCGCCGGCCACTGGACTCAACAGCGTCTCACCCAGGCCGAAAATCCCAAGAGAGAGTGCGAGCAAAACATCGACTTCGAGATGCGCGAGACCATGAATATCGGCGAGACCAGCCATGAGCCAGCCAAGCGACCAGAGCACACCTACCCCGAGGAGCATACGGCTCCGTCGCCACCGACGAGTGAGATGAGCCACTCCAAGCTGCGACACCACAATAACACCCGTATTGACGGCAAAACCTATACCAACGATCCTTGGGCTCGCATGGACGATGACGGTTGCATAGGCTGCCCATCCACCATCGAGCATTGCATAGCCAAAAAGAACGAAGAGCGCTGATGCGACGAGCCAAGCGAGAAAGCGCCGATCACGCAGGACGACTCGATAGCCTTCTCCCGTCATCGCTCGCTTATCACTCACCTCTGGGTGAGTCCGAAAACCCGGACGGTGGCGCAAACCAATCCCGACAATGAGGGCAAAAGCGATCGTGGTCAGTCCGTCAACTACATAGATCACCTCGAAGCTCACCGGGCGATGAAGTGAAACGACCGAACCAGCGATCAGGGCCCCCAGCCCGAGACCACCGTTGAGCACCCCGAACCGTAGCGCATAGGCGCGCGGTCGGTTTGGACTCGCCAGTTGACTAGCCACCAACGCATTGAGTGTGGGCCAAATGACCGACTCTCCCACTCCAATCAGGGCAACAACCACCGCTGCAAAGACGGGAGTACGGGCGTCAGCGAGCGCAACCGTCGCCACCCCGGAGATGAGCAACCCGCCAGAGAGCAAACGCCCTACACCTAGCCGGTCACCGAGACTTCCACCAATGGCGCCGGTTGCGAGCCCGGTGATCCCGGAGGCGGCCACCACCAGGCCGGCCAACGGCAAGCTCATATGTCGAATACTGTGAAGATAGACGACCAAAAACGGAAGCGTCAGACCACTTCCAATGGACGAGACAAGAGTCCCAACGAGAACCAATCGCCAGCCGCGACGATCCTCGACGATTTCACCGTTTCCCTCGGTCACAGCCGCACGGCCCTCACAGACACCTTTTCGTCAATCGAACACCCTTGCTTTCGCGTCTAGCGCATCGTGAACGCGAAGCAGCGACAAACACCCCGGCTCACTCTAACGACTTCCCGGACATGCCTGTGAGAACGGGTCTGGATCGACCACACCATCCCCTTCGCGCCCACCAGTCCCATCGCGACCCGCAGCTACAATAGACAACGACAAGAAGCTGGGCTGGCGCCGTGTCGCTTGTATCCGAGCATGCCATATTCGCGTGAATGCACCATCTTCACCTACACAACGAGGAGACCCGATGACTACCGCCAAGGCAACCCAACATATTGATGATACCCACGCTCGCGCCACGACCTGGAGTTTTGCCGATGGCGCGGAGACGGGGGACCATGTACACGCCTTCGACTATGTCGTCATTCCAGTGACCGGCGGCACCTTCCGGGTCCTAGATGCCACCGGTGAGACCCACGACATGCACCAAGAAGCCGGAACCCCTTACGCTGGCACCAAGGGCACCGCCCACAACGTCATCAACCAAAGTGGCAAAGACGCCGTCTTTGTCGAAGTCGAACTCAAGGGCAATCCAATCCCTTAGAGGTCCGCAAGCATGCTCTCGTGAGTTCGTCCACGATAGAGACGACGATGCCACACCATCAATCCCTGTACCCACTATGACGACCCGCAGACATGAAAGCCCCCTGCCCCACAAGTGAAAACAGTGTCACTCCCCTCGCTTGACAAAGCTGTCGGCGATGGTGTTGAGGCCCTGAACGAGATGCATGCCGATGGAATCGAGCCGGTGAAGGAGTTCACGCTCTCGGAGAAGTTCCATGGTCACCTCCCCCTGAAACAGCGCAGTAATCTCGTCCTCATGAATACAACGCACGCGATTCGCCAATCGGAGTGCCTCAACTAGTTGCGCAGCTCCCCCAGCTTTGGGCTCGCCAATCGTGACGACCACCACCTTCGCGCTGTCGATGGCAAGCGCAAGCTCGCCCAACACGTGAAGCAAGGGTTGGGGGTCGACCCCCTGGAGTAGCCACCATTCCCTCACAAAGTCCCGCAACTCATCCAAGAGATCATCGATCGCTCGAGAGAAGCGGTAGAGATCCTCACGATCGATCGGCGTGACGAGCGTTTTGGCGAGCGTATCGACGAGTTCGGTGCGCAGTTGGTCCCCATCATGTTCGATCTGGGACATCTTCGCTATCGAGGGATCATGAGCGAGCTCACCATGGAGCATTGCGATCACCAGACCCACCCCTCGCGCATCGGCATCGAGGTGGGATACCAGATTCTCTACCAACTCCTTCGAGGCCCTCGGCCCAAAGCTCTGAAAGAAATGTACCAATCGCTGCCATGGGGATTCAGAATGCTTGCGGCCCACTAGAACAACCTCACAATCAGGCCAACGCCAGCCGCAACCCCTACCGCTAACGGCAGTGTGACGAGCCAAGCGACACCGATTCTACCGATCTGTCCCCACTGGAGTTGCCGCGGAGCAGTCCGAGCACCCACTCCCACCAGTGCGGCAGTGGCCGCCTGGGTGGATGAGATCGGATAACCAAGTAACGAAGAGACCAAGACGACCCCCGCCGCACAAACGGTCACCTCGATAGCGGTATCTGAACGCACGTGCATAATCCGTTCGGACACCCGGGCCGCCATCTGTCGCACCGAGAGCAGAATGCCAGGGGCAAAGAGCAGCCCCATCGCTAGTTGACCAGGGATCGAGATCTGCACGCCGTGTACCGCCAGCCCTAAAGCGATCGCCACAATCGCCACAAGCTTCTCGGCATCATTCGACCCATAGGCAAACGACTGCACAAGAAACCCGGCCCACTCGCCTGCCTTTCGAAGGCGTGGTGACAGTTCAGGCGGTCGCAGCCACAGCTCGAGGGTCGCCACCAGGTAACCAACGACCGCCGCTGTTAACGGAGCAACGACGCCAGCCAGGAGGACCGCCACCACCGTTACCCAGTGCACCGGCAATCCAAAACCTAGGCCGGCTCCGACGATGGAACCCGTGATCGCAAGGGTAACGCTCGTGGGAAGTCCGTGATGGCTCAACAGATAGACAATCCCCAACGCACAGACAATCGCCACAAGAAAGGCCAACTCACCACCGGTCTTTTCAAAGGCGACCAGACCATGCGCGACCGTTGAGGCGACCGCAGTCCCGACGATCATCGGAGTAAGCGCCACAAACAGAGAAAGAACTACCACTGCCCGAAGTGGTGCAATCGTCGTGGTCCTGGTGTTCAATGCCACCAGGGTCGCACCGTCATTCGAGCCGCTTACCAATGCCGCGGCGAGAGCGAGCACGAAAAGGAGCGTGGCACCAACAACCGCCAAACCAACTACCTCCCATACCCTCGACGCCCTAAGACGACCGATATCTTTGCCTCATGCTACCTCGTGCAAACCACACCAGCCGGGCATCGAGAAGGTGCTCAGGGCGTCAGATTCTCACAACACCGCAAAGATCGTAACCACGATCGATCACCACCGATGGACCAAACGAACATGGCCCTATCAAAGCCCATGAACGACCATTCAGCCTGAACTGGTCGAAATCGCTGGTCTGTTCCAAGACGAGCTGGCAACTCACCGTCGCTAGAGTGCAATGAGCGAACACGACCGCAGGCGCCTCACCAATCCGTTGGGGATTGTTGGCGAGCGAATTGGCGGCGTGGTTAGCTGAGCACTTTTCGTTTGCAAGATGCACCCGCACTCCGAACTTGCCAACCGGGTCGTCTAACCCCCGGTACTCCTCAGCACGATCGACGTCTCGAGGACGCGAGCGGCAGCATTCCACGACGCGAGAAGATTCGAGAACGAAACGCAAGCTGCCCTCACAATCTGAGATTGTTCGCCAAGGACGCTTCGAGCTCGTCAGTAGCTCCTACCAGGGAGGCGGATCACCATCGTCCCAAACCTGCGCCGTCGACACCGACCGAGCGAGCACCCGATAGAGATCGCTTCGACGATCATCCAAGAGGTGATTCTTCGATGAGATCACCTTGTTGCGGGCCCGTGCAGGATCGACCTCCCCTACTGCTACTCCGGCAACTCCGAAGGGAATTGGCGCAAAGGCAGGATAACCACTTGGATCAAGGAGGCTGGAGTAGCCGACCCAGTCGACACCTCGCTCCTTGCCACAACGATCCGCTATGGCAATCCAGATGCCATTTGTCGCCGCACTGGCTTGTGCCTTGACAAACTCCACAGGCCGCTCCGCTTGAGGGACTGGCGATAGTGGCCAGTTAGTGGGCACCACCAGGAGCTCCACGCCCATGAGCGTAAGCGCCCGTACGAGCTCTGGAAACTCAAGGTCATAACAGATCGCGAGACCGACCCGCACGCCGTTAACCTCGGTAACGGTGCTCAAAGCATCGCCTGGTGTAAAGAATTCCTTCTCCCCATCCCAGAGATGGATTTTCCGATAAGTAAGAGGATTCTGATCTGGAGCGATCAGCGCAGCCGAGTTATAGAGTGCTCCGTCTTCTCCAAGTTCCGCGAAGCCGCCAACGATCGTGATGCGGTGCTGATTCGCCAACTCGCCCCACCGCTGCAGCGTTGGGTTACCCAAGATGGGCGCCCCAAGCGAGCTCGCCTCCTCATACGATCCAAAAACGTAGCCGCTGTCGCTCAACTCAGGAAGGACAACGAGATCGGCACCATCGGCGACTGCGGCCAAGACCGCATCGATGCTTCTCGCGCGATTGCCTTCAAGGTCCCCCACCTGCAGACTGACTTGGCCCACCGCTACCCGCATGCCGTTCACCCTAGACTCCCTATCATCCACTCTCTTTCGGCGGCTGATCGACAATGGCGTCAGGAGGTATTGCTCTTGCGACCCTCCACACATAATCACCAGTGTTGGCGGTCCATGGGGATCATCGATGAATAGAACAAATGTGGCGACCAGATAATAGGCTCAGTCAACGAAGCCTTCCACCCCGCCCTAGCTCCCATCAAAAGCTAAGGACAAACAGGATACGGATCATGCGGCGATGCACAGTACTCAAAGTACTCAAAGCGAGTCTGGTTCCTTCCTTGTGGCTACTGTCTCATCCCGTAAGTAGTTGTCATACCTTGCGTCTGGACGCAATTTTCTGGGCTCGATGGATAATGCCGCGATCAAACCCTCGAGCACTTGGAAACCAAAGGAGCATTGGGCTCACCACGCATACCATTGGGCAAACGTAAGCATCTGCTAGCGAGAGGATTCCTCATCAGTGGCGGGCCCAGATGCCGGGATCAAAGATCGATTGCGAGATCCGCTCGTGTCGCCCCTCCCAGTCGGGCATTGCGCGCGACACCAACTCCTCAAATCGAGAACCATGACTCGGCTCAAGGAGGTGGGTCAACTCATGGACAACCACGTAGTCAAGACTCTCCGGGTGTTTCTTGGCCAGGTCGAGATTGAACCATACCCGTGCGGCTTTGATGTTACAGGATCCCCAAAGCGTTCGCATCTTGCGCACTCCCCATTGCGAGGACTGCACCCCGACCACCGGCTCCCAGCGTGCCAGAACGGAGGGTATTGCCCGTTGCAGTTGTCGTCGATACCACCGGTCAAGCAGCCGCTCCCGCTCATCCTTGGACGAGCCGGCTGGCACTGCAAGCACCAGCTGCCCAGCACGTAACTCCGCCCCAGCACGATTTGCGACCTCCCGCACGAGCAGTGGATACGGTTGACCCCAGCAATAATGCACTTCACCGGTCTCCATCTGGGGAGCCGTAAAGGTTATCGACGCTGCGAATCGGGCCTGGTGCGTGCGGATCCAACCCAATCGTGACAAGAGGATAGTACGCACCTCACCTACCGTGGTGCCGAGTGGTGCGGAGACACGCACCGTCCCGTGAGGTGGGCTGACACGAATATGTGTGTGTTTGATCGCCTTCAGGACCACCTCTGCCTCAACATCCTCGACGGTGACACTGAACCGCCTAGTTGGCATTGTCTCGCCAAGGTACAGCTACGATCACCACGGGGTGTCCCTCAATCCTCGCCAGCGCGCTCGCACAACCTCTAGGTTAGCTCTCGTCGACCAGAGCAACGTTTCATGCAGTATCCCCTCGTGGCCCACAAAACTGGATCGCCATAGCACCGTCAACAGGCTTGCCACGTTTTCTGTCGATTCCCAATTCAAGGTCCCGGCCACGAGACCAGGTGGGCTCGCTCCCCCAGCGACAGGGGTTGTCCCTTGTGAGATCCCCTTTTTGGTTTGACCACACAGTTGACGAATGTATCGCTTGGGATCATTTCACGCTGACCCGAGAACGCAAGGCACGAGTGCTGCAAAGCAAATGCTTGTAGAGGACCAGACCACTCCTGAAGTGCATCATTGCACCGGACACTCAATCAAAATGTTTCTTGCAATCACGCTCAAGCGACGCATAGCTTGGGGGTACTCGCCGCTCGTGCTAGTATAGGAATTGTAGTCTAGACGTGAGGTACGCTATGTTATCTGGTACAAAACGAAAGATACGCCATGGAGTCCGTGTCGTTGCTCCACTCTCGCTCTCTGCCATCCTGCTTGCAGCCTGTGGCGCCTCGAGTTCCTCATCAGCACCAGGCGTTCACCTTGGAGCCCACAGTGCACTGCTGACGGCGTATCGAACCACCCAGAAGGAACGGTCGTTCGCAATCTCAACGGTCGAGAACGTCACGACCACAGCTGGCTCCCAGCAGAGTCGCACCAGCGGCTATGTCTATCAGACTGGCTCAAATCCCATCAGTATCGACGCCGAGCTCACCAACAACGGCGTTGTCCCATCGAGTCACGAGAACGTCTCCACGACAGAGCGCGTGATTGGCAACACCATCTACTTAGGCATTCCAAGCGATGAGCTCGGTCTCACCACGCTCAGCGGTGCTCGCTGGATCCAGTCGACACTCGTAGGACCATCGACGGCGCTGACTAATCCACTTGGCCAGGCAGGATCCACGAATCCAACCTCAGTTTTGGCAGCTATCGCGCGACGTCTGAACACTCAGATCACTACTGTCGGAGCGGCCACCGTCAACGGACACGCAACCACGGAGTACTCCGCTAACATCAGCGGGGCCAACTTCCTCCACACCTTGGAGTCGACCGTTCACGCACAGGCCCTCGCCAAAGCGCTGTCTACACTGAATTTCGATAGCCCACTCATGATCAAGTTCTGGATCGGCACCAACGGACTGCTGCGACAGGAGCTCGTCCATCTCGATATCTCCGTCATCCAGAAGGGAGCTGCCGCTATCCCTGTCACCATCTCGATGCAGGTCGATCTGACTCGCTACGGAGCGGCCTTCCCAGCCGTGAAGGCCCCAACCTCAGGGATCATCAGCCAGCAGGCCTTTCTCGCCGCCGTCGAGGCCTCGTATTCACACTAACTCGGTCGCAAGCACCCAATCTGACGGGGCCAAACCGGTAAGTCCGTTGGGCTAGGCGCCGCACCGTGAAGCTCCTCTGGTACGTGAG
Organism: Ferrimicrobium sp.; assembly: GCF_027364955.1. NCBI lineage: Bacteria > Bacillati > Actinomycetota > Acidimicrobiia > Acidimicrobiales > Acidimicrobiaceae > Ferrimicrobium > Ferrimicrobium sp. The sequence goes on along the minus strand of NZ_DAHXOI010000007.1, from coordinate 45,599 downwards.
AGCATCGCTGATTGGGCCTTCCACTATCACCACGATGACAGGCAGCCCGTTGATCGCCATCTTGGGCCAAGGGTTGGAATCCTTTTGCGTGAGCGCCCAGTTACGCAGGACCCTGCCGTTGGTGCCAGGTGTCCACCATCGCTCACGACACGACCCCCACAGACGGGTGCCGACCATACGCCAGGCAGGCGATCTCACTCATTGGTCGAGGTATCACTGACGCTACGCGACTTCGCTCATCACTCCTCCACCGACTCCATGGCTGGAGTCCGATACCCCAGCATGGCGGTCCCGATCAGTGCACTCAACGCGATGAGGAGGATGGGAATATCGAACCCCACCAGCGCCACCAAGCCAGCGCCGAGCGCTATCGAGATGCTCTGAACCCCGTTGAAGATGACATTGAAGGCAGCATCAACGCGTCCCATCAGCCGACGAGGAGTACTGCGTTGGATAGCCGTATTCACAGCAACCAAGAGCAGCGTGATGCCAACTCCGAGCAAGACGATACCACCACAGACGATGAGCACGGCGACGAGCGAGTGCGGTTGCGTACCGACCAGCACAATGGCGGACCCAAACGCGATGGCAACCATGCCAAGTGCTGCGGTCTTTAGCTCACCGAACCTACGCATCAGCGACGCTGACGCGACACCTCCGAGAATTGCCCCAACCCCTTGAACGGCGACGAACACCCCCACGAAGGCGGCAGATCGCCGAAGACCATCCGTTGCAACCGCGAACATGGCCGTCTCAAAAAAGCCGACCGTACCAAGCAACACCGTTAACGCCCAGGTCAACCGACGCTGAAACGGCGAAGCAAAGATGTGGCGAACGCCAGCCAAAGCCTGGGCTCGCCAGTGTTGAGGCGACGCTGCTTCATGATGTTCTTGCACGCGGATGAGGAAAAGCAGGCTGATTGCGAGTGCGTAGGTCGCGATGTCGACGCCGACCACCGCCATCGCTCCTGCGAGCACAAACAACCCGGCCCCGATGAGCGGGACCACAAGGCGAAGACCCTCTGACACCGTCGACAAGAGACCATTGACGGATCCAAACTGCTCTGGATCAAAGACCGAGGTACGCAACCCGACGTCAGCCGCACTACCAACGGTCGCCAAGGCACCATAGATAACCATCACGAGATAGATGCGCCAAAGACCCGATGCGCTATGCACGCCGATGAGACCGAGAAGTGACAGTGCACTCAAGGTGTTCGCGGCTATCAAGACCCTGCGCCGAGGAAGACGATCGACGATCAACCCGGCCAGAGGTCCAATGACCATAGTGGGTGCAATGTAGAAGAAGAATGTCAGACCTGCAGCGGCATTGGATCCCGTGAGCTCGCGGACCCAGATCCCGGCTGCGATGAAGAGCACTTTATCGCCAAAACCTGACAAGAGCGTACCGATCAGGTAGGCAAGAGCGTTGCGCGACCGCATCACTTCTCCTCAGAATCGATGTTCTGGGCAACAACGGCGCTGTCAAGATCCATTGGGTAGGCCAAGTAAAGAACCTCAATCAGCCGAGCATCGGTCGGCCTCAAGCTTGGATCGACCAGACGGTCCCGGTAGGCTGCAAGCACCTCCCTCACCTTGGCATTGACCTCGGCCAGCTCCGTCGCCGTCACGAACAAGCCAGTTTGGTCAGCCGTACTCGCTCGGTCCCATTCCCCTGGGTAGGATCCATGGATACGTTGCCAGCGTTCAAATCGCCCTAGCGCCCTGCGGAAGAACATTTGAGTCAACACATCTGCTGCGATGCGAGCCTCGGGATCAAGATCCTCTCCCTGGATCGTAAAACCCATATGCACCAGCTTCCATGGTCGCTGGCGCCCCTTCCCCTTGCCTGGCGTGGCCTCCTCGACAAACCCATATTTAGCCAGCTGCCTGAAATGAAAAGAGCAGGTAGTAGGGGTCTCTCGGATCAACTCGCCCGCCTGCGTTGCCGTCAAACTCTGGTGGACAGCGAGCACTTCAAGGAGAGCAATCCTGACCGGATGCGTCAGTGCCCGCATCGCCTGCGCATCGGTCAATCTCTTCGTTTCGGGATCTACAGCGGTTTTCTCAAGAGCCATCTCTCGATAATACTCTCTCGAGAGATAGCTCGTATAGCATTTCACTAAAAAACTTTGCCGCAAATCCCTCATCACACACGAAGGCTTCCTTGTTTGCGATGTGTTGATGTACTGCCAGCCCATGACATGGTTCTAGCCACAAGCTGGTACGGACAGGGGCGTAAAGAGAAACGACACCAGACGATGAGTACCCCCAATCATCAAAGCACCCATGCAGCACGTCGAGCTCAGCAGCTCATGCGTTGTCTGACGATCTGTTCCGAACGTTTGACAAATCAATCGCCTGTCTGCTAACCTATGTCAATGAGGTTGCTGCGTCGGCACTTCGATCCTTGGCTCCAGATCCTCATCAGTGGTATACTTCTGGGACTCATTCGAGTATCCATTGGTTTCGTCGCCCACACCACCAAACTGGCCTGGGTACAGCACTTCAATCACGGTCTTCTCGGTCTCCTGATGGGCGGGTTCGTTCCCTTTGTCGTTATCCTCTTCGTGAGCGTGAATCTATGGCCCCAATCCGTCCACCCCAGCGTGCAGTGGCTGATTCTTCCCGCCAACAAGAGGCGTACCCAAGCGGTGGATGCCGCCGCCTATCCACCTGCCTCGCGCTAGTCCAACGAACACTCACCAGCGAAGAACCACCGGGTCCCAGACATGGCTAGCCTCACTGCCTTCGCGGCCCACGGTGCTGGTGCGGCGCGACAGACCCTCAATGAGACACACTGCCTCAAAGCTGGCCACGCCTGGCCGAATCGCCGCTGTTCACCGCGTAGCCAAGATCGCCCGCCTCATGGCATTGAACCCAAATGTCAGAACTCACCAACAGGACAAACCGTGACTGACTGAGGATTGCCACCAGAAGCCCTCCCTTTGGCAGACCCGACGCACCGCCTCCCAACTCGCCAGGTGAGCACGGTTGTGGCTCAAATCCATCAGGCATTGATCCGGGAAATGGTGCCGAACAATGATCCATAACTACTACAGTGACATCCTATGAGTGCTCCTCTGCCAGCGGCCAGTCCGGTTCTTGTTGCGACCGACTTGGTGCAGGCGTTTCGGGAACGACAGGTGCTTTTTGACCTCTCGCTCTCAATTCCAACGGGTGAGGTGCACGGTCTGCTCGGATCCAACGGTGCAGGCAAGACGACCACTCTCAACATCCTTGCAGGACTCGTTCCCCCGGTGAGTGGGCAGGTACTGATCGATGGGAAATCGGTCTGGCCGGACCCCACGTCCATCAGAAGTCTCATCGGCTACGTGGCTGACGAACCAATCTTCCTCTCGCAGTTGACCGCCCGTGAACACCTTGATCTTTTTGCTCACGCCTTTGGTTATCAGCAGGAACTACCTAGGCGAACCGTTGAGCTCCTCAAGCTCGTGGGGTTAAATGAACACGCTGATGAGCGAGTGGCCGGATTCTCACGCGGTATGAAAAAACGTTTCGCCCTCGCCCTCGCCCTGGTGCCCGACCCTTTGGTGCTCCTCCTCGATGAACCCACCGTCGGGCTCGATCCGCGTTGGATCCGTCGCGTCCGTGAGCTCATCACCGAATTGGCCAGCCAGGGCAAGACCATCATCTTCTCGAGCCACCTGCTTGAACTGGTGGAATCGGTGGTACATCGAGCTACCATTCTGTCCAATGGACGAGTGCTAGCGTCCGGCGCACTTTCCGAACTCCGATCGAAGGCAGTGCTCCAGGAGGGAGCCGACCTCGAGGAGGTCTTTTTCGCCCTCACTGACCACCAGGACCACCCCGATGCGACCTCAACCAGCTAGAGCAAGGACCGTTACCTGGCTCCTCCTTGTTGCGAGCATCAAGGCTCGGTATCGCGTCACCAATAAGGGCCTACCAAACGCGCGTGTGTGGCCAAGGTTGACGTTGAGCACCGGGATCATGTTGATCTTTACCCTCGTGATCTTTGCGGCCATAGCTGGCACCGAACATCGGTTCTTCCCAGGCAACGCCACAGCGACGATCCCCTTCCTGGTTGTGGCCGCTAATCTTCTGGCGATCTTTCTAGTCTTGGGTGGCATTGGGACCCTCTCGATCGTGCTCGCAAGCAAGAGTAGCCAACGAGTGGCAAGACTGCTACCCGTCCGACAGAGCGCGGATATCCTCACCTCCTTCGTTGCCGGCAACATCGCTACGTTCGCAAGCGCTGCGGTCGTAACGTTCCTGATGGAACTGCTCATCGTCTCTTTGATTCATGGCAACTTCATCGAATATCTGCTCTGCATCATCGCAGCGATTGAATCAATGGCCATCGCGATTGGATTGACACTGATCGCGGGAGGGGGCATGGTGCGATTCCTTCCCACCTCCGTGCACAAGTGGATCATCGCAATCTTGGGGAACCCTTTTCTTATCCTGGTCATTGCCTCAATCACCTTAGACCACCAACAGTTGAGCCGGACGATCATCCACATGACGTCTGGAGCGACGATCCGCCTGGCAGCACTGGCATTGCCTGGAGGCATCTTCACCGGAATGGCACAACGAGCACCAGTTCCATTCGCGATTGGTATCTTCGTCGAACTCCTCGTTGCAGGTCTGGTCGGCTATGGGGGTTGGCGGATCGTCGCGCAACCCCGCAAAGAGGGTGCTATGAAGCGACAGAACGCTGTTATCTTAACACCTCACCTGCCGGCACCGTCACTCTCAGAACCAGCAGCCAAGGAACTAGCGGAGAACGAGGATTCCGATTGGCAAGGGACAGCAGGCCTTTCCATGATCCGCCGCCAGCCAAGTCCAGGTCCCTGGTCAGAGGCGATCACGCTTAGCCGCATCCTGCTGCGCCTCCTGATCCGCGAGAACCTGGTCGGTACGCTCATCTTCTCCACGGTCGTGCCGCTGTTGATCCTCTTGGGACTTGGCAGGGGTGGCTTAAACCTGGGCTTACTTCTCTTCTTTGGTGCACAGATGGCAATGGGTGTCGCACGCATTGTTGCACTGTGGGGATTTGACCGTTTCCGACCGCTTCTGGTGACACCGATAACGCGTACGACTTTCACCTATCTTTTCACCTTGTGGTGGGTAGCGATCGGCATGCTACTCTTCGTGGCCGTATTCTTAGCCACCCTCCACGGTGACCCCACACGCGCGTTGCTGTCGGGGGCTATTGCCGCCTTCCTTGGGCTAGCAGACGCCACCGTTGTACTGATGGCATTGGCATACTTTCCAAGGAGTGCACCCCAGACATGGGGACAACGGCTCTCCACTGGAGGATCGACTGCAACATTTGCCGCCAGCTTTGCTACCTTCATCATCGGCGGAATGGCCACCCAGCTGCAATCATTTGGTCTCATCTTTATCCTGATCCTGACCTTTATACTCGCGGCAGGAGCGTTGAACTGGATCTTTCTTGCAGGTGCTGAGGCCTATCTTCACCAGCTTCGTACCGCTGATCCGCTCGTTGTGCCGATCTAGTGCGACAGGCGTCTTTGGATCACCAGTATTCTCACCACCACGATAAACTCCGCTCGTTGGCGTTCAATATGTCAGTCGTGAGACCATGGCGGACGTTATCGACAGCGCTCTTGTCTAGCAAGGGCCACGGGGTAGTGAGCCTGCGCCCCACCCTTCATCTCCAATCGGCGCAGCTCCTCCGCATCGACATGCTCGGCACCCGTGTCACACCCTGATGTCCGAGTGACCAAAGAGAGCGCAACGACATCTTCAGTAATCACTCATCACGCGTTCTGCTCCATCAGCGTTTCCCAAGAACGATCACCTTGACATCGAAAGCTAGTCGCCACCAAAGAGGCCCATCAGCGAACTATTGCGCATTCCCCAGGTAGGAAGAGCCCCCGGCTCTATCCTTGCGCACCTTACCCATCAACGTCAGGAAACTCTATCTTCATGGATACCCATAGTTAGAGTGATGCGAACGCTTGGATGACACTATCGGACCCCTATCGTTCCCACGTGTACCAGATAGACTCACCAATCATCAACGTGGAACGGAGCTATCTCAACCATGACTCATCAAGTCCGCGTAAAGAAGTTCACCGGGTTGCATCGGTCCAGTAGGAGGGCGTTGACCGCCCTCGGAGAGAGCTACAGCATCTCGCCGCCTCTGATGAGATGTCAACATATCCGCCTATGGCGCGCTACGGATCAAAGGTCGTTTGCACGTTGAATGATCCGCTACTCCGTCGTCTCCAACGACTGATTCACCGCTTCTTTGGTCGACTGAACCAGACAAGTCACAACTCGGATTCACGAGGCGCCGAACAGGCGAATGTCCCACCCCGCCTTGCGGACCTTCCACCGCGCTTCTGGGTGTTGGTACTGCTCACCGGCGTCGGGGCAGGTATCGGAGCGATGGTGATGATGGGAGTCCTCCGAACCGTGCAACACATCGCTTTTGATTACCACTCGGGCGAGTTCTCAAACGCCGTCGCAGCCCACAGCGCCTTACGACTCGTCGTTGTACTCGCCATCGGTGGTATGGTCACCGGTCTCGGGCTGTGGGCACTACGCCGCTTTACCGGCAGCACCGGAGGCGAACCAACCGAGGTCGTATGGTCACGAACAGGAAACCTGTCGCTCATTCGAACGCTCGCTACGGGGGTGCTCTCGGAGATCACCGTTGCGATGGGAGGGTCCATAGGGCGCGAAGCGGCACCCCAACGCACGGGCGCTGCCACCGGTAGCTTTCTGGCACGAAGGTTCTCACTCCCCCCAGAACAACGATCGCTCCTGATTGCCTGTGGAGCAGGTGCCGGGCTCGGCGCGGTCTACAATGTCCCTCTCGCCGGAGCACTCTTTGCTCTTGAGATCTACCTCGGCACGATGTCGCTGCCGCTTGTGCTTCCCGCCTTATTGACATCGGGAATTGCGGTAGTTGTATCGTGGATTACTCTCCCCGCTCACACTGTGTACTTTGTGCCCAAACTGGCGAACCCCACCACCTCACTGATCGTCTTCGCTATCGTCATTGGGCCCGTCATGGGTCTTGCGTCTGCTGGTTATGTCAAGATCATCACTTGGGCGAGTGATCACCGGCCCAAGGGGCGACTTCTCTTCATCCAACCAGTTCTCGTCTTCACCGCATTAGGTTTCGTCGCGATCTCGTACCCACTTCTGCTGGGTAACGGTGTCGATCTCGCGCAATATGCCTTCACCGGCTCGGCCAGTGCTGGTCTGTTGGTTCTTCTCGCACTTGCGGCACTCAAGCCGGTAGCCACCGCTGCCTGTCTGCGCAGCGGAGCGTCCGGTGGCCTCTTTACCCCGACCATGAGCTTCGGCGCAATTTTCGGCGCACTTATTGGCCACCTTTGGTTGCTCATGTGGCCAGGACCATCGGTCGCGGCCTTCGCCGTGATCGGAGCAGCGGCACTATTGGCTGGCGCCATAGAAGCACCCCTCACTGGTATCGCGATGACTATCGAGCTCACGCGTACGATCGCTATCACTGCACCGATCCTCATTGCCGCCGTTGGAGCAACCCTCATCTCGCGGCGCTTCGACTTACGCTCCATCTACTCAGCGAGGCTGTCTCCACAACCCCCTGACCCACCACCATCTTCACCACCTCCTCAAGCACCGCCGGAGTAGCTCTGGCAGGGACAAGGGACAAGAATCTGGCGAGTTTGGAACGTGTGTCATGACTGAACCCTGTCGTCAGTTCGCCCCCTGCGACGTCCTGTGACCACAAACGACAAGAACCATTCGAGAGAGAGTCTCACGAAAACGATAAGTCCCGAAGTGTTTTTCACGAGCGACGCGCCACGCCAATGGCTGCGACCATGAAACAGGAAGCTTCTGGCGTTACTCAATGAAGGCTGGCTGCCAACCGGGTCACTGCATGCGTCCAGCGGCACAGCGCCAAGCCGAACATGAGTGGCACCGCCTTAGAGCAAGGCAATCCGACCATCTATCGGAATTATAAGAGGCAGTTTCACAACATGCTCGCTTAAGAGTGTGAATGGTTGATAGACGACAGAGTTGATCCACACCATCAGCCTCGGCAACGATAGGGTTGTAGCTCTTGACAAACACGCGCAACCATGCAGTGGCGGACAAACAATTGCATAGTGGCGGACACCAAACCGGTATGGCATTGGTAAGCGCAACGCAGCTGGGCAAGGAGAGCGTTGGCGCATGGATAAGGGCTGCCTACCGCTTCGCACCTCTCATGGTGAGCGCGATATGCTAACGAATCGGGCGTCCGGTAGTATTGCCGAACTCCACGCGACTCCCCCGTTGACCAAGTTGCGCATGCATCACTAGCGTCCCAGAGTAGATACCGACAAGGCCAACCGGACGGAAAGGAGTCAACTTCCCTTATGTCAAACAATTCTGGTGAGGGGCGCGAGGTACCGCGATGGATACCACTCATTCGTCATTTCGTCCCTGGTCTACACCCTTTCACAGCTTCGGCTGCACGTGACCGTCAGGCTTGAGGGCTAGCCTGGAGATTGAGGATTCCTGAACAATTCATGAGGGGTGAAGGTGGCGTCGGCGCGCGAAGTCTGGGGCAATCGCGTGGTGCGAAGACTTGTCATTGCCCGCTCGCTGGCCTCATTCGGTTCCGGCATGTTGCCAGTGGCGTTGAGCTTCACGATTCTGGACCGTTTTCACTCGGCCAGTGATTACGGATATGTACTAGGGGCTCAGGCGATAGCCACAGTCGCGGTGCTCTTCTTTGCTGGGGTGATCGGCGATCGCGTTGCGCGTAAGCCCTTAGTAATGGGCTCGGACATGATCATTGGGCTGATGCGGGTCGTAATGGCGCTTGCTGGCCTCTTGGCATTGCAAGAACTTTGGATTTACCTGGTAGCCCAGCTCATCGTAGGGTTTGCATACTCACTGTTCTTTCCGGCCTTTGAGGGATGGTTCCAGGCTGTCATCCCAATGGAGTATCGACAACAGGCCAATGCACTTCGAAGCATCTATTGGAACACCGGCAACATTCTAGGACCCGCGATCGCCGGCTTTCTTGCAGCACTGGTCTTTCCCGGTTGGGCACTCTTGCTCTCAGGTCTTTTGCCACTCGGCACGGTCGTCATCTTTGCAGGTCTTCCTCCCGATCTGACGCATCAGGAACGAAGCGTTTCGACGTTTCGCCAAGATATCGTCGAAGGCTGGGGTGCGTTCTGGCACCGGACTTGGATTTGGACGGTCGATCTCCAGTTCGCGCTATGGCACGTCGTTGCCTATGCGCCGTTGGTGGTCTTGGGACCGGTACTGGCCATCCGCTACTATCACGGTCCCGGTGGCTGGGGCTTGATCTGGGGAAGCGTCGCTGTCGGTGGTGTCGCTGGGGGCCTATGGGCCTTTCGGAGCAGAAGTCGCCGGCCCCTGCGGCTTGGTTTGCTGGCACTGTTCTCAACGGTCTCAATTCTCCTCGCCCTTGCCTTTCATCTGTCGATCGGCTACGTTCTCGTCGCCGGGGCACTGTCCGGGATGGGTCTTGAGTACTTCTCCTCACTGTGGGGTACGCTCATGCAGAACCACGTTCCACCCGAGGTCATGTCGAAAGTCACCAGCTTTGACTGGCTGGCTAGTTCCGCGCTACTCCCACTGGGCTATGCGATTGCAGTCCCCTTCTCACATCTGGTCGGGCAGGGAGGTGTCCTCGAAATCGGTGCTAGCTACATTGTGGTATCAACGCTGCTGGTGCTTGCAGTGCCTCAGGTTTGGAGTCTTCCAAGAGCCCCCGAACCTCTGGATTCGTAGCCCCGGGTCTCGACGAAAGGACCATCGGTCACCAACGTCTCGCCGTTACGGACACGTACCGTGGAGGCCGAACTTGGAGCCTCTAGCTCTCGGCCTAGCAGGCGCACCCCTCGCCTCTCCATCTCTTCGACCCAACGAGGAGCTTCGGATGCAAAGATCATCTCCTCATCTGGTGCCGAGGTGTCGTCGGGGCAGATGAACGCAAGATAGTTCATACGAGTCTCCCTTCACGTAGAACCTCAAAGTCACGAGTCACGACTGGCTCTCGCACAGTCGATTCTGACACGCCCGACTCTGGCACGACCCCCAGTATGTGCTGTGCCTGATGCCACCTATCCTGTAGTCTCGCTGACAGCCCGGGTGCCCAATGCGCGCCAGAGCCTATCAGCCCATGATGGTCTTGCTTGGCCACCGCGGTGGCTTCAGTATGTTGAAGGGTCAGGGCGGACTCATCTCGCCACCAGTACTCAAACAAACTTGGATGCATAAGCGCTCCTCTACCTAGATGTCGCCGAATCTCGGCAGCCATCTATACGACGAATCCTAGCAACGCAATTGGACCCCGTTACTAGGATTTATCACGATTGCTCTGTCGGGGTAGAGGTCAGAAGGGGTGGTCGTGCGGAGGCGTTCGCGTTTGCCTTCCCTGTTGAGACCTTCCGTGTGGGGTATGGCATTGGTTAAGCTTGATAAGCTGGCGCAATGGCAAGTCGCCTATTCAATATCGCAGTCGGGGCGAACAATCCACACGCCCTCGCGGAGTTTTGGTGTCAAGTGCTCGGATGGGACGTTATCGAAGACGATGAGGTGTTCGATTATGTGAGCATCGGTTCACCGGATCACTCGTTGCCGGTGATTGACTTTTTGAAGGTGCCTGATCTAAAGTCGAGGAAGAACCGACTTCATCTTGACCTGCGCGCAGATGGAACAACGACCAAAGAGGAGCTGGCACGCTTGGAGGGCCTTGGTGCTCGGCGCGTTGACATCGGTCAGGGTCCAGATGTGAGCTGGATTGTCTTGGCGGACCCGGAAGGTAATGAGTTCTGTCTGCTAGGAAAGACTGCTCAAGAGTTTCTTGGGGCCAAAGCGTAGCCTCCAGAGTCTGTCGCATTCAATGTTGTCCTCGGCAAGAAGAATCGGAACTTCGATCGACCATCCACGAGATACTCAACAAGGCCATAGGGCTGGCGTTGTAAACGGTGGGTTGTCCTGGGGCAGTGTCGCGGCCGATCCTTCCTTGATCAGGGTGAGCGACGAAGGAAGGCTCGTGCCAGAGATGGCGCCATCGCGCTCGACTATGCCACTGCGCTCGACTATGCCACTCCCGCGGCGGCGTGTGCGGCTTAGATGCCGTAGCTGGGTTCGACACAAGTGCTTGGTCCCTGGGACTTCAAGGCTTCGTGGTAACCGTTGCTGGGCTGGCCCGTTCGCTGCTCCCAACGCTACGGTTGGAAGAGCCCAAAGCGTGCGCCAAAAGGATCGGCCACTCGAGCTACACGCCCAAGACCCTGGTCGGTGGCCCCAGTAAGCACCGTTCCCCCTAGCTCGCGAACTTTGGCAACAGATGCATCAACATCCACACACTGCCAAAACACCGACCACCGCGGCGACTCGCCGTTAGCAAGAGACTCCACCTCATCACCGATACCGGCGATCGGTCGTTTGTTCTCAGGATCCATGTAACCGGCGTAGTGATAACCTTCGACCTCTTCCTCAAGTGGATCCCATCCGAATACCTGGCGATAGAATGCGACCTCTTGGTGATAGTCGTGGACATCGATGGCGATGAAGCTTGGTGTGCCGTGTTCATGCAATGTGGTAAAGCCAGCGAAACTACCTGCTTGCCAGATCCCAGTCACCGCGCCGGCAGGGTCGGTGACTACTGCTTGGATACCGAGATCGTCAACGGGGATAGCTGGGAGATGAACCGTGCCACCGAGGGCAGAGACGAGCTCGAGAGTGCGCTCGATGTTCTCAGTTGCAAAGAAGGGCTTCCAAGTGTTGTTAGCACGAGCCTCGCCCATATCACCCATCCCTCCTGCGATAGCCACGCCCTTACGAGTGAACATGAAATAACCGTGGAAGTCGGGGCTTGGCTCATCAGCGCGCCAACCAAAGAGCTCGGTGTAGAAGATACGGCTTCCCTCAACATCTGATGTCCAAAGATCAACCCAGCAAGGGGCCCCGAGTGGAGCAGCGGATCGAATTGTCATGGTGCCTCCCTTAGGAGTCGTATTTAGCAATGGGTCCGAGGGGACCCTCGCTGCTGCCAGTACACAAAGAAACTCAGATGCCTACGCACTCTCTAGACGGTCCAGCTAGATGGTCCAGCTAGACGGTCCAGCTAGATGGTCCAGAGTCTCGGACTCACCCTTACGACGAATCTAATCACCCCACATGGACAGCATCACTTGGACTCATCACACTTACCGTAACGAGCCCCTTGATCGAGCAGGTTTATCAAAGGCGTCCAAGCGAGCACAATCTCTCCAAGCCCCTAGCCATCAGAGCCCTTGAGGTTTGCTGTTGACCAATTCACAATCACCCAGAATACGGGGCCCTGGATCCATGGCCCTGATAGCATCATCTTGATGCTACAGGTGACACCGAATGGCCCGTGGGGTAAGGACGTTCACCCGAATATGCCGGTCACGCTTGATGAGGTGGTCGCGGACTTGCGGGCGTGTTTCTGCGCGGGCGCGACCGGAGTTCACCTGCATCCCCGCAACCAGTTTGGCAAAGAGACCCTTGACCCATCCGTTGTCAATGACACCTGCAAACGCGTTCGTGGCGTCGCTGTTGATCTGGGCGTGCCGGTCGAGATCAGCCTCACCACTGGCGCATGGATCGTACCCGACCTCGCATCGCGCATCTCGATGATCCGTGAGTGGGAAGGTGTTGACTGCGCGACGGTGAACCTCTCAGAGGAGGGTTTCGAGGATGTGATGGGGGCCATGATCGACGTGGGCATAGGCATCGACGTTGGTCTGTGGGCACCGATTGAGATAGACCGTCTCGTTCGATCCGGTCTTCTTGTACAAGTCCAACGAATAAGCATCGAACTGGATCCAGGTGAGCCGTACTTCCACATGGGCGAACCGACCGATCTGGCACGTGAGGTCAATCAGTTACTCGATGATGCCGCTTCCACCTGCCCACGGTTAACCCACGGAATGAACGACTGGACATGGCCACTCGTTCGCGATGCCTTCAGTCGTGGTCACGACACTCGTGTCGGCTTTGAGGACTCAACTCTACTGCCGGACGAGACGACGGCCAAGAGCAACGCTGAGCTTGTTAACGCCGCAGTGGCCCTGGAGGTACAGATCCGATCTGGTGGGTGAGGCGAGGACTCCACCCTACTAAGCAGGAGCCAGGCAACTGGAGCGTAGGGCTTGATGTAATAGACGCAGTGGACGGGGTACGAGGGGGCTTCCAGACCCCCGATCCCGATCAACGCTAGATCTTTGAGTCCTTAGGGATTCGTGACCCCTTGCCGAGGAGACCCAGCGTAGTGCCCACATTGTAGTGGCCTACCCAGGGCGACTAACAGTTTACCGATTCCTGGTCGACTCCAACCCCAAATTACGACTTACTTTTGAGGATCCACTGACGCTCATGCCACGTCGCGCCATGCAACGTGCGAACCAACACAACCTGATTCTCATCCGGCGTCGTCTGCAGAGGTCGCACAAGAGGTATAGGCTACAATTATGTCAAACTCTCGTCATCAAGCTGGTGATTCCAAGGACCAGCGCGCCTACCTTCGTCAACCCACGGTTGCTGGTGATCTGATCGCCTTTGTCGCCGAGGATGACATCTGGATCGCCGACCTCGCCGGTGGGGTCGCCGAGCGCCGCAGTCAGAGTGCTGGAGAGCCAAGTGATCCACTGCTTGCACCCGATGGGAGCTGGCTCGCCTATATCGGTCGCGACACTGGGGAGCCAGAGGCTTGGTATCTCCCTACGAGTGGCGGTCCAGCTGAGCGTCTTACCTCATTGGGGGTCGAGTCACTACTCGGGTTCGATGCCGAGGGACGTCTCATCTTCTCAAGCGCCGCCGGTGAGCCGTTCTATCGCCCGCGGGGTCGGCATGGGGGCGATCACACCTGGGCGTACGCGATTGACGTAGAGAAGCCGGGCAACAAGGAGCCCGAGCGGCTTGCCTTTGGGCCAGTCAGTGGTCTTGCATTCGCGTCTCCCGGCACAAAGAGCACTGGTGGAGTAGTACTCGGTAGATACGCCGGAGAGCCGGCATGGTGGAAACGTTATCGTGGTGGCACCGCAGGCCAACTTTGGGTACGACCTCCGGCGAGCGACGGTGCCAATCCGAACAGCGGAACCCCTCGGTTTGTCCAAATTCTGACGCAACTTGGTGGTAATCTGGCCTGTCCAATGTGGCTCGGTGATCGCGTTTACTTTCTCTCTGACCATGAGGGGGTAGGCAACCTCTATTCGGTTGATCCGAACGGAGAAGACCTCATCCGTCATAGCACCCATGATGACTTCTACGCGCGGAATGCAAAAAGCGATGGTCGTGTCGTCGTCTACGCTGCCGGCGGGGAACTCTATGTGTTTACACCCGAGAGTGGGGCGCCCGAACCCATCCCAGTCAGGCTGCCCGGAGCTCGGGCACAACGTCAGACTCGCTTTGTCAACCCGATACATAACCTTGGTGAATATGCGCTTCACCCTGCGGGGCACACGCTTGGTGCCGTTGTCCGGGGCAAGCCGTTTACGCTCCCACTCTTCGACGGGGCGGCTCGCCAGCATGGCACTCCCCAAGGGGTCCGCTACCGCCTGGTCAACTGGCTTGGGGATGGATCGGGCCTTGTCGCACTCAGTGATGAGGGAGGTGAAGATGCTCTCGTTATCCTGCCGACCGATGGCAGTGCCGCCCGTCCCTTGGCGAATTCGGAGATGTCTGCCCTGATCGATCTTGCAGCGTCCCCAGACGGGCGCCTCGTTGCCGTCGCTACCCTTGATCGTCGGCTCCTCCTGATTGAAGTGGCCTCAGGTGAGTCGCGTTTGGCTGACGAAGCAACCGATGGGTGGATTCGCGACGTCACCTGGTCTACAGACTCCTCATTGGTCGCCTATGTGGTACCGATAGGAACCCATACCACCCAAATCCGCCTTGCCAGAGTAACGGGTGGGCCCCCGATCGCAGCGACGACGGGCGAATTTGCCGACAATCAACCGGTCTTTGATCCCTCGGGTAAATGGCTCGCCTTTCTTTCCCGTCGAAGCTTTGACCCTGTTCCCGACATGGCTGTTTTTGATTATGGCTTTCCACTCGCGGTACGGCCGTATCTTCTGACGCTTGCCGCTAGCACTCCGTCACCGTTACATCCAGAACCACGAGGCATGGGGGAAGCCAAGCCTGTCGAGCGAAGTTCGGCTAGTTCCGACGACACTGCGCCCGATCCGGGGCAGTCATCGGTGGAACTCGATGCCGAGGGACTCACCGATCGAATTCTTGCCATCGGGGTGCCAGAGGGACGCTATGATGCGCTAGCTGCAGTCGGAACGAAGCTGTTGCTCCACAATCGCCCCGTCCGTGGCGCCCGCAGCGTCAACCTTCTGTCTGATGTCTCCGAGGGCACCCTAGAGGCATTTGATCTTGCGACCGGTATGCACGAAGTGCTGGCCAAAGGTGTGAAGTCGTTCGTGGTGTCGGCAGATCACAGCACGCTGGTCGCGAAGTTTGGCACACGACTGCGCGCGATGACCGCTGGTGCCAAGCCCTCGGAAGGTGGAGGCGATGAGCCGGGCCGAGCATCCGGCTGGATCGACCTCAAGAGAGTTCGGGTCGAAGTGGATCCCCCCTCTGAGTGGCGCCAAATGATCCAAGAGGCGTGGCGACTCCAACGGGAACATTTTTGGGTCGAAGATCTTTCAGGGGTCGACTGGCAGGCGGTCCTCGACCGCTACCTACCGCTTGTGGCCAGGATAGCGAGTAGGGCTGACCTATCGGATTTGCTTTGGGAACTCCAAGGCGAACTTGGTACGAGCCACGCGTATGAGATCGGTGGTGACCATCGCAGGCCGCCAATGTGGACCACTGGTCGTCTTGGTGCAGATCTTGCCCTTGACGAGGAGAAGGTATGGCGCGTTCGCCATGTGGTCAAGGGGGACGTGTGGAGTCCTGAGGATGGCAGTCCGCTTGCGGCGGTTGGGGTGGGAGTTGCCGAGGGAGAAGGGATCGTCGAGATAGCCGGACTGGCGGTTGGTCCAGAAGTTTCGCCTGCTCAACGCCTGGTAAACCGCGCAGGTATCGACACCGAACTTACCATCCTCGGTCTAGGAGGCGAACTGCGCCGAGTGGTGGTTCGACCACTCGCCGATGAGCGACGGGCACGCTATCGAGAGTGGGTCAGCCGAAATCGCGCGTACGTACATGAATCGAGCGGTGGCCGTGTTGGTTATGTGCACGTTCCCGATATGGGCGCACCTGGTTTTTCAGAGTTCTTCCGAGCCTACGGACGCGAAGCAGAGCGAGACGCGCTGGTCATCGATATTCGTCACAATGGTGGTGGACACGTATCCGGTCTGCTCATTCCACGCTTGGCGATGCGGCGCCTTGGGGAGGCCATTTCTCGCTGGGGGGCACCGGAGGGGTATCCGGAGTCCTCTCCAACAGGACCACTAGTAGCAATCGCTGACGAGTGGGCTGGCTCTGATGGCGATATTTTTGCTCATGCATTTCAACAGCTCGCCCTTGGTCCTGTCGTTGGGACCAGAACCTGGGGCGGTGTGGTCGGCATTTCGCCGTCGATTCAACTGGTAGACGGAACCGTCACCACACAACCCGAGACCGCGTTCTGGTTTGATGATGTCGGATTTGGGGTTGAGAACCATGGCGTGAGCCCCGACTACGAGGTACCGATCACACCCGAAGACTACGGGCAAGGGCACGATCCCCAGCTGGAGCAAGCCGTGACGCTTGCTCGGGAAGCCCTGCAACGTACTGTTCGGCCGCGCCCCGATCTCTCGCAGCGACCACCCCTTCAGCGGCCGCACCCGGACTGATGAACGCGTGCAAGTCCGGATCGATCTCCTGTGCAAGGAGGGGTCGTGCGCAGAGCGGTAGCTTCACCGCTGAGCGTACGGTGATAGTGATCAATTCATCACCCGGTAACGACCCTTGCAGGGTCATCCAGTCCTCCGACTTGCGCCTTGATCACGGACTCGGTCACGGTGTTCCTCAGCAAAGGGGCAGTTGGACCCTTCGGCTCCTTCTCCACTTGGCCAATTGTGGACTTCCAACTCCAAGCAGCGCCTCGGGTTGGTCATGCGATGGCTTGCCCGGTGTTGGGCGCCAGTCCGTCTGTGGCGGCTGGTGTGATGCACCACGCTGATGCCTCCCACTGTCCCAGCAGACTGTTTCGCTAGTCGCAGTGAGTTGTCATTCTTTCCACGTGAGCGGTCGATCACCGGGGCCCCACTATTCCAGCTTTATCGACTCTTGCGCATCCACGAGGTTGTGTCAGCGAGAAGACCCGAGATGAGACCGACAAGAGTTTGCGCAACAGAGGACTCCGCTCAGCTCTGCGCGGTGGTGCACATATCCCCGCTGTTGGTCCAGTCTCGACCGCGCATCGAGCCACTGCACTACGCGGTGCCAGGGTGAATAATCGCCTCCGGTGTCGCAAGGGCATCCAGCAGCTCCTTGGTGTAGGGATCTTTGGGATGTTGCAGCACCTCTTTGGTCACCCCTTCCTCGACAATTCTGCCCTTGTTTAACACCAGGATGTGATCGGTCAGGACCCTGGCACTCAACAGATCATGAGTGATGTAGAGCAAGCTCAACCCCCGGTCGCGCTGCAGATCGGCTAACAACTTGAGAATGCCCGCACGGAGCGATACATCGAGCATCGATACAGGCTCGTCAGCGACGAGCAGTTGTGGCTCGCAAGCAAGCGCTCGGGCAATGACCACGCGCTGGCGCTGACCCCCAGAGAGCTGATGCGGTAGCTTCTCCACAAATTGCTTCGACGGGGCCAATCCGACCCGCTCCAACAACTCCTCGGTGCGATTCCCCGCCTCTGCCGTAGACATGTTGAGATAATTGACACATGGTCTCGATACTGCATACCCAACAGTATGTACGGGGTTGAGCGCTCCATATGGATCCTGGAACACCATCTGAACCCTTCGGTACAGCTCTCGTAGAGACCGACGCGGCAAGTGTGCCATGGAAAAGGGACCAAACCGAATATCACCAGCGTCCGGCCGCTCAGTTCCAGTAATCAACTTCGCTATCGTCGACTTTCCGCTCCCACTCGCCCCAACTAAGCCGACGGCCGCGCCAGATGGGATCACAAAGGAGACATCATCAACGGCGAGGACAACTCCCTTGCCACGTCGCTGGCGATAACCCTTTGACAGGTGCTCGACAGTGAGTGACGGAACTCCATCAGCAAACCCTGATAACTGCTTCGACAACTCCTGATCTCGCATCATATATGCAGCCCTCCTCCCTTCTCTTCGGTGGCAAACCTCCTTCGAAGACAGGCGATCCTTCCACCACCCCCAACCTCGGCTAGCAATGGACGTTCACGCCAACAGCCATCCACGGCTATCGTGCATCGTGGAGCAAAGGCGCACGCCAGGTCAGGCATTGAAAGATCTGGGGGGGAACCGGGAATATCCTGCAAGACAACCTCGTCGGCCCGAGGATCGGCGTAACAGTGAAACAGGGCTTCGGTATAAGGATGGTGCAAACCAGTGCGAAGCATCTGCTCCGATGCTTGATCTTCGACTATCCTCCCCGCGTACATTACGATGACTCGGTCGGTTGCATCAAGAACCACCGACATATCATGACTGATTAAGAGTGCTGTGAATCCTCGACTGCGCTGCAGCTCTTTGATGGTCTCCATCAGTGCAGCTTGAACAATCACGTCGAGTGCCGTCGTTGGCTCATCAAAAACGATGAGCTCGGGTTCGAGTGCCAACGCCAAGGCGATCGCTGCCCGTTGCCGCATGCCACCAGAGAGCTCATGAGGAAAGCGACTGAGCGACCCCGCATCGAGTCCCACCATCTTGAGCAACTCCGCCCCTCTTTCGTGAACTGCACCCTTGGACCAGTTCTCTCCTTCCTTTTTGTGCGCTCGTAGCACGTCACCAATCTGATGCTGAATGGTCCGGACCGGATTGAGCGCATTCATGCCGCTCTGAAGGACAACAGCAAATCCCCTGCGGCGCTGCTGTCGCAGCTCTTCACCGCTCAACCCTGCGATATCGACTCCACGAAACTCGATCACGCCACTCTCGAGGAACGCCGGTGGCTGTAGCATCTGTGTAAGAGCGAAACCTAACGTAGACTTTCCACATCCGGACTCCCCCACCACGCCGACAAACTCACCTTCATTCAAGGAGATATCCACGTCGCGAACTGCCCAAATACGTTCGCCGCGCCCTGGTTGATAGACGACGTTCACACCCTTGGCTTCAAGAAGTACCATTTAACGCTCACGCAATCGTGGATTCGATAGGGCATCAATGCCGAAATTGATAAGAATGAAGGAAAGTGCCAACAAGACGATCGCAAGCCCGGGTACAAAGACAAGCACCCATTGACCCGTGAGCAGCGCGTTATCGTTCTCAGCCCAATACAGAATGGAACCCCAACTCACGGTATTGGGATTTCCGAGGCCAAGGAACTCGAGACTTGCCGCCGCAATGACCGCAGCGGTAGCAGCCCCAAAAAAACTCGCGGCTGCCAGGGAGATCATATTAGGTAGAATCTCACGAAAGGCAATCCGAAAAAGTCGCTCACCTGAGAACACCGCAGCAGTTACAAAATCACGCGTGCGCAGAGTCGCTGTCTGGCTACGCATCACGCGCGCGCCAGTCGCCCATCCAGTAAACCCAATGACTAGCAGAATCATCCACGTGGAGTTACTTCGCAGGTAGGCAGCGATCACGATCATGAGCGGCAACCCGGGTAGCACAAGGGCTAAATTCGTGGTAAAACTCAAGACTTCATCGACAACACCAGGTCGGAAGCCAGCAATCAATCCAACCAACAGCGCCAAGAACGTGGCAAGAAGACCCGCCCCCAACCCCACCAGTAACGAGACCCGAGTGCCATAGATCATCTGTGAGAGCACATCTTGGCCGTTGCCAGTAGTACCCAACCAATTCACCGCGTTCGGGTTTTGATAGGGTCGAAAGTTCGTAGCCGTCGGTGAATGCGGAGCCAGCCACGGAGCGAGGATCGCCACAACAATGAAGAAACCAAGAATGATCAAGCCCACTCGAGCCTTACGGTTCGACCAGAGTGTGACAAGCGCCCGTGTGACGAACCGCAATCGCCTCGGAGTTTCACGGAACCGCCCCCCGATTGTAGAGCTCTCATCGACGTCGTTCTGCATCGGAGTAGCTGGAGGAACTATCGCCATGAAGCGCTCCCTTCGACCGTCCATCGCACCGGTTGCTTCACGGTGCACCTCATACCTCACGCACCCGAGGGTCAAGCCACCCATAGAGTAGGTCCACCAGGAAAATCGTGACCAACATGCTCACGGTGATGAGGAGGAAGATAGCCTGCATGAGAGGATAATCACGGTTGTCAACCGCGAGGAGCAGAAGGCTCCCAATCCCCGGATACCCAAAAATACTCTCGACCAACACTGATCCCCCAATCACCGCCCCCAACGCTAAGCCGAAACCCGTGACATTGGGAAGCAGCGCATTACGAGCGACGTACAGCAAGGCAATCGTCCTGTCACGCAGCCCATTCGCCTCAGCGAAAAGTACATAATCCTCACCAAGTGTGTTGATCATGTTATTACGCATCCCCAGCACCCACCCCGCCAGAGATGTGACCACCAACGTGGCCGCCGGAAGAATACTGTGGTAAACCGCATCTCCCAAGAAAGAGAAGGTCAACTGCGGAACTGCACCAGGTGTATACCCCCCAGTCAAAGGAAAGAGATGGTACTTGAAGCCCAGGAAGTAAAGCAATAGGAGACCGAGAAAGAACGGCGGGAAAGCCGAAAAAAAGGTGGAGCCTACGGTGACTACGCTGTCGACGCGCGACTGCCGTCGCCAACCTGCATAGACACCGAGCAAGGTCCCGGTAACAAACGCGATCACTGTGCTCGTGCCAACCAACACCAACGTCCACGGAGCCGCTGACAAAATAGCGTGAGCCACCGACTCGTCAGTGATCGAGTAGGTCATCCCGAATCGCAGCCGTGAGATGTTGACTAGATAATCGCGATACTGGACCCATAGGCTGGAATGTGGTAACCCCAACTGGATCTCGATGGCCCGTTTGGTGGCTTCGGTGACCGTCTGACCACCCGCCGCCAAACGGGCCAGTGTCGCCTGCACCGGTGAACCAGGCATCAATCGAGGAATGACAAAATTCAACGTGACCGCAGCCCAAAGCGTGAGCAAAAACATCACTCCCTTACGGGCGAAATACCGCATCGCAATCCTCCTTTCTGCTGGCTCACCAACGCGCTAAGAAACTACTTACGAGGGACGCACGTGCATCAGAATAGCGAGCAGATCATCATCCCATGTGGCAGGCAACGTGTAGGGATTGCTCGCCGATGGCCAACCAACCCAATGCTTGGTGGTGAACATACCCCACATGCCCCCGTAATAGAGATCAACAATCGGTGCCTGCGTGTACATCAGCCGTTGCAATGGATATGTTGCCTTGATCATTGCAGGGGTGCTGGTCGCTGCCGCAAGACTCGCTAACTCGGAATCCACCTGGGTACTCTTAAAGCGCTCCCAGTTACTCACTGCAGCTGATTTGATAGGCGCAGCAAAGGAGCTATTCAGAATGGGGTTGAACGTGCTATACGCGCTACCGCTGCCACCAAAACTTCCCATCGCAGCCTGGAATTCACCCGCCTCCGTATCAGTCGTATAGACAGCTGATGTCGGTTCGTTCAGCGTGACATTCATGCCTACCTTCCCTAAATCGGTGGCTATCTGTTGAGCAGCTCCCACCCAGTCACTGTAGTTATTGGGCTCCATAATCGAGAAACTCACTTGTTGGCCAGATCCATTGACCAACTTCCCACCCTTCTCGGTGTAGCCGGCCAACTTGAAGTACTTCAACGCGGTGGCATCGTTTTGCGTAATAAGTCCATTGTTAGGAATGGATGGATCCGTCCAGGCTTGCTCGCCAGGGAGAATCAGACCCGTTTGCGGAGCGACCGCCTCCACACCAAAGACCGCTTTGTTCTCTACCGCTTGCCGGTTGATAGCGTAGGAGATGCCACGACGAAAATCAGGGTTGTTAAACGGCGCCTCGGTGAGGTTCATGAACAGTGCCACCACACCTCCGGCAGGGAACCAATACTTGTTGTATTTCGGATTCCGTGCCACATACGTCGTCTGTACGTCAGGGAAATAGTTATACGAGAAGTCATACGTATCATTGGCAACCAACAGCTCGTTCGTAGATTGGCTAGAGGAACCAACGAGGAACGCTACAGTCTCCGGCTTCACGTCGCTTGCCTCGAAGGAGAGGGGATTCTTCTTGAAGACCGACTTTGTTGGTGCATAACTATCGAAGGTATACGGACCAGTGACCACCGGTGAGGTAGCTGTATAGGTGACGGGATTGGCGACCTTTGACCACACGGCTTGTGAGACGATCGGTACCGATGCTAACGAGAGATTCAATGGCACATCGGGAACACTGAGTTTAAAGATAATCGTGTCGCCCGAAGCGGTGACCGAGGATAGCTGATCCCAGACGCCCCCACCGTCGAGTGCTGGATACTTCTTTAACATATCAAAGGTGAAAACCACGTCTGCAGGAGTGAAATTCGTGCCATTGCTCCACTTCACACCCTTGCGCAACGTGAACTCCAAGGTCGTGGCATTCACCGCCTTGAAGGATGTCGCCAACTCTGGAGACAACGTACCATTGATAGGGTCTACCAACATCAGGGAGTTGTACATCAAGTCAACACCAAAATTGCCGTTATATGGATTCAAATTGTTCACAGTAACTGGTGCAGTGGTCCCCTCAATTGTGAGTTGGCTGGTCGTCGAACCCGCAGGGGATGTCGTGGCCGAACTGGCACTCGATGAATTCGAAGCACCACAAGCGGCAAGCGTCAGTGACAGAACTCCGGTCATTACTCCTAATTTGGTCATCAACGCTAGCCGCGAACCTTGGTGACCGCTCTTCGACCAACTCTTTCGATACATATTCATCTTCCCATTCATAATTTCTTCTCCCAACATATTGCAATCGCCCATCTACGAACCCGATCGCTTCTGGGCACCACCAACCGAAAACCTGCCGGCACATTGTCCGGCTTGTCGTCCACAACTCGCCTTACGTGTATCTGCCTCAACGCAGAACATCGCTAGCTTCCTTGCTCCCCAATTACCACTCCCTTGTTGACCCCCTTCTCCTCGCAACACACTCAATCGGAACTCGCTACTTGCAGCACGCCGTACCAGTCCGCTCACGACATTGCGCCATGCGCGCGATCCATCGTCAATGACATAAGCCTCACAACGCCTCCTCAATCGGTCGAAGGCGCAGCCGAGCGACTCCCGGATGCGGCAGCGTTAGATGCAGGTTGGCCCGCCCCTCGACCACAGCGATCATCTGCGGATCTTCGTTATCAAGCTGGTCACACCGGCGTAGCTCATCCCACTGGAGTCCATCAGGCCAGTCGATGTCGTCCGACAGGTGCGCCACGATGTTGGAGTGAAGCTCGTCGACCCTAGCAATTGCGATGATGTACCGGGAGGCAGAGAGCTGATCGACAATCAAATCCACTTCCCGATCCAGTCGTGGATCGCCACGCATTACCTCAGTATTGATGGTTCCATTCCACAAGAGAATGTCAATTGTCCCATCTGTATGACGCGAGGCCTGTACATCAACCGTCACCCGTGCGGCAGATATTCTGCTCTCTATCTCTTCCGGTCCTTGATTCGCTGCCAAATAGACAGCCCAGTACCGAGGTTTACGTAGGTTACCAACGCTCAATAAGCCAAAGCCATCATGGAAGAGCCTCGGCGGTCGACCCAACTCTTCAAAGTGATCACTCACCACCCAGTAGGCCAAGGCGTCAAGTCGGCCCGCCGCCGCTCGATAGCCAGCAAGGATAAAGGGTGCACCTGCCACCGCATCATGTACCGGGCCGAAATGAGTGCTCCCAACCCCCCATTCCGTCCAATAGATAGGGAGGTCTTGATAACCAACGTTGTCGAGAACTGGGCGAAAATCTAATGGAAGATTACCGTAGGTATGCGTACTCACAAAATCCAGAGGTCCATCCACCTCACGAGTATGTCGCGCCAACGCTTCAACCCATTCGCTTGCTGCACTCGAAGGTCCACCGACCTGCAGACTTGGATCGACTTCCTTGAGTGCGAATGCCGCCTCGTCATAGAGCCGGAAGTAATCCTCTCGAGTTCCAGACCAGAAGACCTCCAGGTTGGGCTCATTCCACACTTCAAACGGCCACTGTGCAACCTCTTCAAGACCGTAACGTTCTACCAGATGCGCTGCGAACGACCTCACCAGCAATCTCCACTCGGACCAGTCAGTCGGCGGCGACACGATGCCGCGGTAGGTAAAGACCGTTTTCGACGGATCACTTGCCAATGCCTCTGGCATAAAGGAGAGTTCGACTACTGGTCGTAGCCCAATCTCAAGGATTTGATCGTAAAGAGTATCGATAACCCCAAAATCAAAGTCAAGCGTCCCAGTGGCTCCACGTCGAACTACCCGTAAATCATCATGAAAGATTGCATGAGCCCTCACCCATCGCACTCCCAATTCGTCATGGGCGATCCGCAATGCCTCGTGAAACTCACGCCCGATGTCATTCCCGTAGGCGTCTTGACCCATCAGCAGTTGCGATAGCCTTTCGGAACCGACCATGTTCCACACCGGATGGAGCGGACCTACCACCGTTGAGGCGCCGACCGTAACCTGAACCGGTACCGCAGCACCTGGAAGCGTGGCGGCAGTTACCCCTCGGGACCAATTGCCTGACCGCGCTTCCGCAGTGCTCACGGCGGCAATCCTGAACAGATAATCGATCCCATCATCGAGTCCCGTCACCACAAAAGATGGCCCCGCGACGGCTGCCACATCGCTACCGCCATGCCGCAACAGAGATGCTTGCCCGTCCTTTCCGGTACACTCAATCAGATACCCGACAGCTCCTTCCACCTTGTCCCAGGTCAGCCCAATGCAACCAACGTCGGAGGTCGCTACCACTCCCATCGGCGGTGGTAGGTAGGAGTCCGCCCGCTGGGAATCCGAACGATCATAGATGCGCTCTTCCCAATCCGTACGGGCATCGATGCTATCGGTCATCTCGAATTTCCTCTCATTCACTAATCAACGACAAGCCGCTTGCACAGCCGCAGCTCTCACGCAATATCAACTCAGTGGAGAGATAGAGTGTCTTCCTGGTCGCGTCCGGCTGGCGTATTCGAGCGAGCAACAGCTCGATCGCTGCCTCACCCAACTCACGCATCGGCTGTCGCACGGTGGTCAACGGCGGAGTGACATGTCGTGAAACGGAGATATTATCGAACCCTGTAATCGCTATATCACCAGGCACGTTCATACCCGCCGATCGCAAGACACTCATGGCCCCAATTGCCATCTCATCATTTCCAAAAACAATCGCTCTGGGCGGCCGACCACCAGCAAGTAGTCGCTCCATGGCCGTTCGTCCCCCAAGCTCAGTAAATCCACCCTCGGCAGCAGGATGAAGAGGTAAAGTTCGTCCAGCTTGCGCAAGCGCTTCACAAAACCCCGCGAACCGCTCACTGGAGTCCGGCGAACCCTCGGGGCCCCCAACAAAGACGACACTTTCATATCCGTGCACCGCAAGCAGGTGAGTTGTGATGTCGCGCGCACCAGTACGGTTGTCTACTGCAACATGATCCAGCGAACGTCGTCCAGGTCGATGCGCCAGCAATACAACCGGCACCATTCTTGCAATCGCCGCAACATCCTTATCAGCAAGGCTTCGTGACATGATAACAAGGCCATCGACCTTACTCGCAACAGAATACGCAAGATTCTTCCCGCCAGATGCTTTCAGTGCGGCAATCAGGACAGCCTGACCAGCATGCGTAGCTACACGCTCTGCTCCACGGATGACCTGATCGACATAAAGAGGTGATTCCTCCTGGCCCACATCGGGTTCTCCGAGATCGGGGAACAGGAGCCCGACAATGCCCGCCCTACGAGATGCCAGGCCTCGTGCGGCGCCGTTTGGCACCCAACCTAGCTCCAATGCGGTAGCAAGAACGCGCTGACGAGTACGTTCGGAGCCAAAAGTCTCATCCTGCATGACGCGAGACACGGTCGTTGTAGAGACACCACAGCGCGCAGCAACCGCATAGATCGTTGGACGATCACCCAACTTCGACACCCCCCTTGTCTCGCAACACACTATCTTGTGTACCGCTTAACTATATCAAGGTGCAATAGCCATGTGAACAGTTTGCGAACATTTCGTTACGGGAGCTTCTCAAATCTTCAGAATACACCGCAGGCAACCGTGGCGGAAGAAACCATGCACGACCGACTACCCCGACGTTGTCCGCGTAGCGGTTCTCAATCTTGCTAAGCAAGCATGGGTACGCGAGCGGTTACTCGGTAGAGACCCGCACGAGCATTTTGCCGACATTCGCTCCAGCGAACAAGGACAGGAAGGCATTAGGAAGACTTTCAAAGCCATCAACGACCGTTTCAAGAGACTGCAACTGCCCCGAGCGCACCCACTGGGTAGCCAGAGACAGGTACTCGCGATAAAGTTTCAAATGATCTGAAACAATAAAACCTTGCACTTGCAGGCGTCGACGCACCACCAGCCCCTCGAAACCTCGCGGGCCAGGGGGCGGCTCGGTGTCATTGTACTGGGATATCGCCCCACACAGCAGAATACGTCCAAAGTCTTTCATACGGAATAGTCCCGCTTCAAACTGGGAGCCACCCACGTTGTCAAAGAACAAGCTGATGCCATCAGGCAATGCAGCACGCAACATTTGGCCAAAGTCCTCGCTGGCACGATAATCAATTCCGGCACTAAAACCAAGCTTGGCAAGCTCTTCCACCTTCGTCGTTCCGCCAGCGGAACCGACGACACGAGCACCATGTAGCTTTGCGAGTTGGCCAACGACCGAACCGACCGCTCCTGCGGCGCCCGTCACCAACACTTCATCCTCAGCAGTTACCTTGCCCAATACGACCAAACCCACATAGGCCGTCAACCCAGTCATGCCAAGAGCACCAAGATATGCCGAGGGTGCGACGCCTCCTTCCGCCGGAAGCTTCCATAACGTTGCCGCATCGGCGACAACGGAAGTGGCCCAGGGAAACTCTCCCCGGACCAGTTCACCCACGTGACAACCCTCGACATTGGACTCGACGACTCTACCAATCGCAGCTGAACTGATCGCGCCTCCCAGTTCGAAGGGGGCAACGTAGGAACGAGCGTCCGACATGCGACCTCGAAGATACGGGTCGACAGAGAACACCACCGGTTCGATACGCACATCGTTGGCACCAAGAAGACGCTCTTCCTGAACCACTTCATCGAAGTCATCCAACGTCGGGACGCCAACCGGTCGTCGAGCCAATACCAAAACCCGCGCCATATCAACCCACCTTCATCGCTACTATTGCCGCCAAGCTGCCAGCCTGCAGACTCACCGGGATATCGGGATCATGCTCTTCGCGCACCCCAGAATGCACCAGCCCAAACTCAACACCGAGGCGCGCTGCGAAACGACCATCAGTACTTAAGCGATCCCCAACCATAATGGTCTCATCCGTCAATAACGGTCGGACCAACTGCACCATAGGATCCTCAGGTTTACCAGCGAAAATTGGTTGGGCACCCGTGGCGGTTACTACCGCAGCGACCAGCGCTCCCGTTCCGGGAACAACAAGCCGCTCAAGCGGGTACGACGGATCGGCATTCGTCGCAAGGAATCGGGCACCTGAGCGGATCGCCACACAAGCATTTGACATATCGGCATAACCAAATTGACGGTACCAACCCAAGACTACTGTGTCAAGCCCTTCGGCATCCTCCAGTCGCTTTGGCACAACAAGATCGGCTCCAACGTTCTCAAGCTCCTCAATCAATCCTCGCTCGCCGATCGCGAGCACGCGCTCCCCTTCCTTCACCAACGTCGCAGCCGCCATCGCCGAAGTGAGAATTTGCTCATGGTTGGCCACCACACCGAACCGCGCTAATTTGTCGATGTACTGGGTTCGTGAGAGGGAGGAATTATTCGTCACAAAGCGAACTTGGTGACCAAGTTCTTGCAGCCGCGTGATCGCCTCAACTGAACCTCCAATCGGGGTATCGAGTGTCCACACCACCCCGTCTAGATCGAGCAACCACTGCATACTTCACTCCGTCCTTCGCACTAACCTTACGTCTCAAATGAGAAATCTCAACACCACCGCTCCAGGCTACCCGGCCACCATGCTACGCCCAACGAACATATCTAGGGTGGGGCCAATCTCGCTCATCCACCTAGACGCCGAAGCCGCAGGTGCGGAAGGGTTCGACGATGAGATGCCAAGTGCTTGGCCATCGCCAAACCTGATTCACGAAGATGCGCCCTCGTACTATCGCTACACCATTGCCACCACAAGGATGGAGGAACGGCTGCGTATTCGAGGTCTCGTCGTCGGCTTGCCGCGACTCGGAACAAACCCACCATTATGGATCGCGATTGATACGCAAGACCTCGACGCGATCCTGGTCAGCCAAGGTAGCTACCTTGGCAATGTAGCCGACAACAACGGCATCGTTCACCGTCTGGAACACTACGACGGGCCGGCCCTTGACAGAGTGATCGCTGATATCATCATTGACCAACCAGCACTCACAATACTCGAGCGACCCGGGGGGACACCGGTCGATATCGCCCCCGTTTTCATCACATCGCTTGAGGTCGCCGCCACATTCCTGCGCCCAGCAGTGACAGTTGAACCAAGTCAAGATGCGACCGCAAGAGTCAAAACCTGGCTTCTTTCGCTATCGACAAGTCAGGATGCACAAGCGATCACTGACAGGGTTGCCTGCTACCACACCCAAGAACAAGAGATCACATTTGGCATGACAAACCGGTCTCCCCGGGACATGGACAAGCCGGTTTTAGCGCACCCCTCGATGTCGTGGACTCAAACGGAGGGAAAGATCACATGGTTTCCCAACTTCGCCGCTCTGCGCGAAATCGCTGCCTCCAGGGACCCGGCGCTCTGCTTTCCTGCCAATGTTGCACTAGAGCCTTCGACAGCGATCCTGGCTGGGGCTTGGCAATAAAGCCATGACATGAAGGCGCCGTAATCCATTCACAAGCACGGGAACATCAGTTCCATCAGGCCTAACGGCGGCTCACCCTCTTGCTCTCACAGAAGTGCCAATCACCACAAGCCATGAGCGCTATCGGTCGGGGCGAGACCGCTACCATAACCTTACCTGACACTAACTCAAGACGGCAAGACGTTCGGCAACGTCGTAGAGGTTCTTGTCTTCCTTAAACAACTGTAGGTAAATCTCCCGAGCTCCAGAGGCATCGCCAGCACGCTCAAAGAGTTGGGCCAGGAGATATCGTTGCCGAATACTTGTCAATGCGGTCCCGCGGCGCTCTTTAGCTAGACCTTGTTCCATCAAGGCGATAGCCTCAGCAAGCTTGCCCTGGTCCGCCAAGGCACCGGCATAGACAATTCGTCCCTCAACAACAACCTCCTTGGCTGGAGACGCTTCACGCAGACGCAACCACCATCGCTCCAACTCGCCCGTCCGACCAAGGGCCCGTGCGCAGTCCATCAGCACAGGCAGTTGATCGAAATTGTCTGTCGCCTTATGAACCTTACGCAACACACGAAGCGCTGCATCATAGCGGGCGAGGCGATAGAGGCTCAGACCCATGAGCTCCAACACTTCCGGTTCATCCGGGTCCATCGAATCGATTCGGCGCGTAATGCGCAGCGTCTCCTCGAAGCGGTCACGCTCATAGGCTTCTGTGGCTCGCGCAAGCAACTGTTGCATAGCTGAGCGACTCTTGCCTCGCATTGATGGACGCTGGGAACGCACCTTGGAACTCTCTTGACTCGCATCTCGGATTCGAGCCCTCGAGGGTGCATCGCCTGACTCCTTCTGCAACCAGCGCGATGCATGAAAACGAAGCGATGGAAGGTTTGGTGGCTCACTTGGCGCAGATGCAGACGCCGCCGCCTCGGCTTCCACCCAATCAACACCAGGCTCTACTCGTTCGTCGACTCCGCGGTCACGATCGGTATCTCGTGGTCGGGAGTATCGTGGACGATCACCGTCTTGGCTGCGGTCGCGATCGGGTCGATCCTGGCGATCAGGTCGTGGACCAGAACGGAAACCTCCGCGGTCACGATCGGGTCGATCCTGGCGATCAGGTCGTGGACCAGAACGGAAACCTCCGCGGTCACGATCGGTATCTCGTGGTCGGGAGTATCGTGGACGATCACCGTCTTGGCTGCGGGGGCGATCGGGTCGATCCGACGAACCCGACTCGCCAAACTGCTGAGGGCCGTCTGATCTATCTGACATATTATTGTACTCCGATGATGTGGGAAGAATAAAGAGGAAAATTTTGCGCCAAATCATCCTAACCGGTACCGACCCAGGTTGCTGATGTTTCTATCTTCCCCGAGCCTGAACAGGCACCGTCAGCACCACACTTCTCCCCTTCCACTATTCCATGACGTCAGAAGGAAGAAGCCTCTATCAGGCATCCCTAGTAGACTCTAGCGAGGTCACCATCTCTCGGAAATGAGCCCCATGCTTGTTCATGCCAAGTCACTACAGTTCGAATACGGTGCCCGAGTCCTCTTTGATGATCTCAACTTGCTGGTTGACAAGGGAGATCGAGTCGGTCTCGTCGGTCGCAACGGTGCTGGCAAGACCACCTTGATGAAGATTCTCGCCGGCGAACTCGAAGCCAAAGGGATCCTTGAGCGAGCGGGTAGCGTCGGGTATTTACCACAAGACCCCCTCGCCGCCGATCCACAGCTCACCGCACTCTCGCGGATTCTGTCGGGACGTCAACTTGATGATCTTTTTGCCAGACTTACCGAGCTCCAACAGCTTATGACGGAGACAGATGCCTCCGTCCAAGAAAGTGCTACCAAGGAGTATGGTTATGTGGAAACGCTCTTTGCCAGTCGAGACGGCTACCGTGCTGAATCCGATGCCACCGTGCTCGCGAACTCCCTCGGCATCGAAGCCCACGTTCTATCCCAGCCGATTGGGGTACTCAGCGGTGGACAACGACGACGGATAGAATTGGCACGTATCCTCTTCTCCGAAGCAGACCTCTTGTTGCTGGACGAGCCTACCAATCACCTGGATGCTGACTCCATCAACTGGTTGACGGACTTTTTGAAGAACTTCAGTGGCGGGCTGATCGTCATCTCCCACGACGCGAGGTTACTCGAATCCGTCGTCAATCGAGTTGCCTTCCTTGATCCACAGCGCTCGACGCTTGATCTATATACCCTCCACTATCGTGCCTATCTCGTCGCCCGCGCCGAGGACGAGGCCCGCCGACGGCACCTCTACGAGGTGGAGACGACCAAGGCGACCCAACTCAAACGTCAGGCCGATAAGATGCGTGGCTCCACAGCAAAACGTGCGCGCAAAGCCAAAGTTCTTGACCGACGGGCAACACGCATACTCGATAACGTCGACGATGTTCGCGTATCCGACAAGGTCGCCAATATCCGCTTCCCCCAACCCCTGCCCTGCACCAAGACTCCAATTCAAGCCAATGGACTTGCCAAGTCCTATGGCTCATTGGAGGTCATTAGCGGCATCGACCTTGCCATCGATCGGCAGTCCCGGGTCGTTATTCTCGGTCTTAATGGAGCAGGCAAGACAACACTCCTCAGGTTGCTGGCAAACGTGGAGACTCCCGATGCTGGTGACATCCATCCCGGAAAAGGTCTCGTCATCGGCTACTATGCCCAAGAGCATGAGATGCTCAACCCCAACCTTACCCCACTTGAAAACCTCCGCAAGAGCGCACCAGCTGATGTGACCGACACTGACTTACGGCAGATCCTCGGCTCATTCATGTTTACATCAGAGATGTTCAACCAACCGAGCGGGACCTTATCGGGTGGCGAGAAGACTCGCCTTGCCCTTGCCACACTCGTTTCGCAACGTGCCAACCTACTCCTGCTCGATGAACCGACCAACAACCTTGACCCGGCCAGCCGCGATCGCGTTCTTGCAGCACTCCGTAGCTACACGGGCGCTATCATACTGGTGACCCACGACCCAGGCGCCGTTGAGGCACTCCAGCCCGAGCGCGTCCTGATGTTACCAGACGGTGTTGAGGATTACTGGAACGAAGAGCTTTTGGAACTTGTGACGTTGGCTTAATCAGGCTCTCAAAGTCTTCCAAGGTTCAGCCAGTAGGATCGTCCGTATGAACATAAATCAGTCAAACGACACCAAACTCGAAGTAGTAATCCAGCTCGACACCCCAGATCAGGAAGGCTGGCAACAGGTACTCCATCAGATAGAAAACCTCCTGGCTGAGGACGATTCTGCCTCGGTAGAGGTGGTCTGCTCTGGTAGGGGAACCGACCTTATTCGACGCGACACCACCCATCTCTCGATCGAGCTGAACAACCTCGCAGCCCGGGGTATTTCGTTTGTTGCCTGCAACAACTCTCTACGCCAACGGTCGATACGCGAAGATGAACTTTTCCCGTTTGTGACCATTGTGCCAAGTGCCATAGGAGAGCTCATTCGGGCTCAGCGTGACGGCAAGGCCTACCTGAAGCTGGTCTAATTCCACGCCAACGGCACTGGTCGTACGTCTTCGTGGCGGTCGATATCCGTGGCAAACACGTCTCATTGATTCACCTCGGATTCCAGCGGTGGTGTGAGACCGGCAGTACCGCAAGACCGATACGGTCTATCCGCAAGACCGAAATGGTGCATTCCGGACCGCAAGCGTATCGAGAAGCTGGCTGCGTTGACCGTTATCACCGCAGTTGGCCGAGCTCTTTGGCCGAAGATCATCAGCTGATGTAACTCTGTTGCTCAACCACGTTGCTCACCAAATGGGCAACGTGGATCTCGTTGGCGAGGAGCGCCTCGAGCATAGCGAGTCGGCTCGGTCGCCAGAGAATGGTGTTAGCGATCCACCGCATTGACAAGCTCTTCGAGCTCCCAAGCATCCTCCAAAACCCGTTCTGCGTGGTGGCAGGCGACGGTGTGGCCTGAAGCTATAACGCGCAACGTTGGATGGTCGGTGGAACACTCTTTCGTCGCATATGGACATCGCGGATGGAAACGACAGCCACTGGGTGGAGAGAGCGGTGAAGGCAGCTCACCCACAATCTGGCCCACTCTCGCTTTTTCTCGCTCAATCCCTGGGTCGGGAATAGGAACCGACCGCAGGAGCCCGCGTGTGTAGGGGTGTGCCGGACTCGCAAAGATATCCGATGCAGCGCCGAGTTCAACGACCTCTCCAAGGTACATCACGCCAATCCGATCCGCCAAGTAACTGACCACCGAGAGGTCGTGGGATATCAGTGCATAGGTCAGTCCATACCGCGCCTGTAGACGCCGCATCATATTCAGCACCTGGCTCCGGATCGAAACATCGAGTGCCGAGACCGGCTCATCGGCGACGACCAATCCAGGCTCGAGCATCAACGCTCGCGCAAAACCCACTCGCTGACGCTGACCACCGGAGAACTCGTGTGGATACCGTTCAACGGCGTTGCGTCGCAGCCCTACCTCGTCTAACAAGGTATACATTCGTGCTTCCTGTAGCGCTCCATCTCCAATATGTTGCACCTTTACAGGCTCGAGCAACGCCGGGCCAATCCTCATTCGAGGATCCAGGGAGGCATAAGGGTCTTGGAACATGAGTTGGAAATTGCGACGCAACTTTCGCATCTCGCTCAACGATCGCGAGCCGATGTCCTCGCCACGATAGAGTATTTGACCAGAAGTGGGGCGCTCTAGACCAACCATCATCCGCCCGAGCGTGGACTTTCCACAACCCGACTCACCTACGATGCCGACGGTCTCCCCCTCATAGAGTGTCAGATCGATACCGGAGACCGCATGGATACTGCCCACTTTGCGCCGCAATGCTCCTGCAAAGATATCGTACTCTTTCACCAATCCTTTCAGTTCGAGGAGAGGCTCATGGGGTAACGATCGAGGAGCATGTCGCTCTTGAACACCGAGTACCGCCGAGCGCACTTCATGATCGACCGGAAACCAACACGCGAACCGATGTTGATCACCCTCTAACACCGGATCCTCTGCGCGGCAACGCTCCTGAGCAAAGCGGCAACGCTCGGCAAAGCGGCATCCCTTCGGTGGGTGGGCGAGATCCGGTGGCAGGCCAGGAATGGTCGCGAGGACGCGTTCACGATCATCCCCAATCCGGGGAATGGAGGAGAAAAGCGAATAGGTATAGGGGTGGCGCATCTGTTCAAAAAGCTGCGAAGTACCAGTACTCTCAACGACTCGACCAGCATACATCACCATCACTCGATCAGCACGGCCGGCAACGACTCCCAAATCATGCGTTACCAGAATGAGACCCATGTTCAGGGTTGCCTTCAGCTCATCAAGGAGACCAAGGATCTGCGCCTGAATCGTGACGTCAAGAGCCGTCGTTGGTTCATCAGCGATCAACAACTCAGGGGAGTTAGCTAATGCGATGGCAATCATGACGCGCTGTCGCATGCCACCCGACAGTTGATGGGGGAAGTCATTCAGCCGTTCCGCGGCGGCTGGAATCTTCACCAAGTCAAGGACTTCGAGTGCTCGCTTGCGCGCTGCGGCCTTGTTCGCTGCCTTGTGGATGACGAGCGACTCAGCGATCTGCCAGCCAATGGTTTTTGACGGATTCAGGCTGGTCATAGGGTCCTGGAAGACTACCCCGATCTTGCTACCACGCACCGCACGCATCCGAGCTTCGGAGGCACCAACAAGTTCCTCCCCATCAAGCTTGATACTTCCTCCGGCGATCACTCCTCCAGCTGGAAGAAGCCGGACAATGGAGAGCGCCGTCATCGTCTTGCCGCAACCCGACTCGCCTACCACACCAAGGGTCTCACCTCGCTTGACTGAGAGCGTCACCCCATCGACTGCGCGAATCGTGTTGCGACGCTGTCGAATCTCTGTCGCCAGTTCTTTGATCTCCAGTAACTCCGCCATCATTGCCCCCTCATGAATCAAACCCGACACCGAAACGATCGAGCGTACGGAGCCAGAAATTACGACGTCCACCATTGGCATCAGCCTGCATCAACGATCGCCTCGTCATCGCCACCACGACGGAACGCAATGGTTCCGGTGGAAACGGTACTGGCTTCGTCCGCACCAAACCGAGATGATCAAATGCCGACTCCTTTGGCTCCAGTCGTGCACACAGTACCTGGGCTGCAAAGCGGGTAGCGCCTACCCCTAATCCGGTGAAGCCGAGAGCATACTGAATTTTGCCTTGGTGGCGAGAACCAAAGAACATCGAAAATCGGGTGGAAGTATCGATGGCACCACCCCATGCGTGAGTGAATCGTACCCCCTCTAGCATTGGAAACGTCTCAAAGAAATGACGAGCGAGCAGCAGGTGCGTGCGGGTACGGAGCCGGTATGCGCTACTCATTCTGGATCCATAGTGATAGATCGCATCATAACCGCCCCACAGAATACGGTTGTCGTTGGTCAGACGATAGTAATGAAAGAGATTACCAAGATCCGAAAGACCTTGGCGTCCATGCCAACCCACTGAATCTAACTGCGCGGACGTCAAAGGTTCCGTCATGAGGACATAGTCGTAGACAGGAATGACAAAATTTCTTACACCCGGCAGCAATGAGGGGAAGGCATTCGTCGCAAGGATCACCTTCGCAGAACGCAGCGACCCACTCTGCGCGGTGGTCACATCGACCATTCCAGCTGCCGAACTCACCCCGGTGACAGAAGTCCCTTCATGGATACGTACGCCAAGGGACGATGCGACCTCGGCGAGTCCCCAGGCCAACTTTGCTGGATTGACCAAGGCGGTGCGATTCCTGGTCAATAACCCGCCCTCATACCGTGGCGAGTGCACCAGCTCCTGCACCGCTTGGCGATCCAGTACCTCTGTTTCATGGCCAAAGGTGCGAGCCTTCTGCGCGTACTCCTCTAACCCATCGAGCTGCCAAGCCTCAGTGGCGACATCAATACTTCCAGCCAAGGTGAGGTCACAGTCGATGTGATGCCGCGCGACAAAGTCAGCGATGGCATCCAGATTTTCCCCACCGAGACGTTCCAGCTCGACCATCTCATCCGGCCATCGTCCTAAGCCATTTTCAAGACCATGAGTGAGACTCGCATCGATAAAACCCCCATTGCGACCGCTGGCACCGAAACCCACACGGCCACCTTCAACGACGACCACCTTCCATTCTGGAAAGCGCTCCTTGGCAAGGATCGCACTCCAAAGTCCAAGAAAACCAGCCCCCACGATGACGAGATCGACATCTTCATGGTGTCCAAGGGGTGAACCAAAGCTAGGTGCCTCCTCTGACTCAAGCCAGTACACCCCATCGTGCGCACCGGTCAGTGCCCGAATGGCCTCCCGTTCACTGTCCATCGATCACTCTCCTCCCCCACACATCCACTACTGGACCCACATGTGCCCCGTTGACCTGTACTCCGTGTGAACCAACCGCCAGAGCAGCTGGGATGCGAATCTCACGTACATCCATTACCACTCCAACGTGCAACATGGAGGCCTGCAACCTTGCCCACCTCCTCAAAGTACCATACAAATGCTCTGCGTCCATCTTTTCGCTCCTCTGCTCCCTCTCGATGGCACCACAGCTCCGTCACGGAACCTGTTCTCTCTGCGTCACCCAATCTCATGCATTGACCCCTACCGTCCTCATCAAATGCTCGTGGCACAGCAGCCACCTGGGATCAACTTATAACGACAACAATACCGTCAAGCTAGCGCCAACCTCTGTCCTACCGTTCAACGAGCCCTACTGACTTATCCACACGTTATGTCGGGTTATTCTGTAGCCCATCCCCAGCAATGCCATCAAAGCGAGAGCGTCACATCCACGAGCGGCCTCCATCGCGCCCGCATAGCATCAACCATTCCCCTACAGTAACGCTCAGATAACCGACTTCGCAATCTTGCGTTGTTTGCTACCTAAACGAATACATTATTACTGTAGATCCATTTGTGCAACTAATTCCGCACAACAACGCCACCGCACGAGGAAATGCCCACCGGTTGGATGGGCCAACAAACGGCATACGGGTCCCTCGTGTTCGCCCTAGAACGCGTCCGATATAAAGGCTGGGTAAAAATGTGCACTCCGCTGCCCTCTCTGTGAACAACGTGCTGTATCATAACTAACAACTCGACGGCAAGCACGGCCGTGGCGCACCGTTGCCACCAAATGCCGAGGCCGTCAGGGCCGGGTTGAAGGAGGGGCAATGACGGCTATCACGACCACGGAGCCAGGTGCAAACCCTGCTGATGTCGACCAGCGGGTGGGCGCACTGCGTGCGGCCGTTACCACCTTCATGGCGAACAAGCTTGCGGTTGGGAGTCTCGTCATCTTACTACTCATCATCTTGTTCTGCTTTGTCGGCCCAGTTGTGTACCATACAAATCAGGTTTCCGCTCAGCTGCTGCTCGAAAATCAACCGCCTTCAGCTGCACACATCCTTGGAACGAGTCCCGCAGGTCGAGACGAACTCGGAAGACTGATGCTCGGTGGACAGAGCACCATCGAGCTAGGACTTGCCGTTGGACTCCTTGCCTCTGCCTTTGGCCTCGTATGGGGGACCATCAGTGGTTTTGTTGGCGGCATGGTCGACTCAGTGATGATGCGGATCGTCGACGCTCTGCTATCAATCCCCTTCCTCTTCTTTGTGATCCTGCTCGCCTCCATTGTTCGACCAACGCTGTGGTTGATCATTCTGGTCATCTCGGGAGTGAGCTGGCTCTCGACCGCCCGACTCGTACGCGGAGAGACGTTGAGCCTCAAAACACGCGACTACGTGGTGGCGGCAGCAGGTTTCGGAGCACCCCGATGGCGGCTCATCGCACGCCATATCATGCCAAATGTTCTCGGCGTGCTTGTGGTCAACGGAACGCTGAAGGTGGCTGATGCCATTCTCACTTTCGCCGCGCTGGGCTATCTCGGCCTCAGCATCCCACCACCCGCTACGAACTGGGGAGAGATCCTCGCCGGTGGCGTAAACAACATTTTTGATGGCTATTGGTGGCAGCTCTGGCCCGCGGCGGTCCTCATCGTCTTGACGGTTCTGGCCGTAAATGTTCTTGGAGACGCGTTACGAGATGTCGTGGAATCACGACTGGCACAGCGCTAAGGACCCCGATGCTACCTCCTCACTCCTCACCAACAAGACGACCAACACTGACAGCTGAGCAAACCAGCGGGTGTTCAATGAAACGACGGGAGGAGTGCGCATGATCCGATACGTCCTCCGACGCTGCGGCCAGGCCATCATCACCATCATCGCAGTCTCCATTATCGTCTTCATCATTTTGCATCTGCTGCCCGGAGGCCTCGTACGGGCCCAACTCGGCCAGAAGGCCAGCCCTATCCAGGTCCATGCACTCGAAGTGCAAGAAGGGCTCCTACGACCGCTTCCGGTCCAGTACCTTACCTGGGCTTGGAATGCGCTCCGGGGGAACTTTGGCTACTCCTATAAGCTCAGTGAAAACGTCTCTACCTTGCTCGCTATGTACGTTCCCCGCACCTTTTTCCTCGTGGCGATATCGCTCCTCTTCGCGGTCGCCATCGCGATACCCATGGGACTTTGGCAAGGCTACCGGCGCAATCGCGCCGACGATCATGCCTTAAGCGGTACCATGCTCATCATGTACTCGATGCCCACTTTCCTCCTAGGCGTGGTACTCATCGTCATCCTCAATATCTGGCTACCGGTCTTCCCGTCCACCGCCTCGAATTTTGGGGGAAGCCTCACCATCGACGCCACCGATCTCGCCCTCCCAATCATCACCCTCTGTTTGGCCAACGTGAGTTATTTCAGCCGATACATGCGCTCTTCGGTCATCGACAACTTGCTGGAAGATTACGTCAGAACGGCCAGGTCAAAGGGTGCGCGCAATCGGACGATCCTCCTCCGGCATGTCTTACGCAACTCCTTAAACTCAACGTTGACCCTCCTCGGCCTCTCATTGCCCTACACCATCTCTGGATCTCTCATCGTGGAGGCACTCTTCAACTACCCCGGCGCCGGTCTTCTGTTTTGGAATTCAGCCCAGACTCGCGACTTCCCAGTGCTCCTGGGGATCGTACTCGTCATCGCCGTGATGACGGTCTTGGGCAACCTCATCGTCGACATTCTTTACGGTGTCGTCGATCCACGGGTCAGAGTGCAGTAAGTGCGAGTGGCAACCAAGGCCAACTGATACGATCTTGCGTGGACGACCTTGCGAGGTGCGCCCTGTGCGAGCCCGTACCAACCTCTTCCGCGGAAGGTTCCACCCATCTCCGGCCCCGAACATTCCCCCAATCGCCACGCCAACCAAGGCCATGCGTCAGGCCATACGTCAGAGTGCTCGTGTCCACACCCGAAACGCGTGGGCCCGAACCATCCCCTACTCCAACTCACTGGTATACTTAAGAAGTATCTGAAGCAGAAGATTGGACCGAAAACGAGCTACCTGTCATGAAGTTCAACGCACTGGCACGGTGGCGGCGAGATACTTTTCACTCTCTCGGAGTACGGAATTTTCGGCTCTTCACCATCGGTCAGTTCATCTCCAACACCGGCAGTTGGATGCAGTCGATTTCCATCGCCTACCTCGTGCTCACCTTGAGCAAGAGCGGGTCGCTGCTCGGACTGGTGACAGCCGCGCAATTCCTCCCCATCCTGCTCTTCGGTGCTCAAGCCGGCATCATCGTTGACCGGCGCAACCGTCAACACCTCATCATGGTCACCCAAACGCTATTCATGCTAGTGGCCTTCATTCTCTTCTATCTCGTCGCACAACACCAGATCAACATCCTTCTCGTCTTTATCTTCTCTCTCATCTTGGGGCTCATCAACGCCATCGATACCCCAGCCCGGCAAAGCTTTGTCCAGGAGCTGGTGGGGCACGACAACCTGCAGAATGCGGTCACGCTCAACGCTGCCAGTTTTAATCTTGCACGCGCCATCGGGCCAGCCGTGGTCGGCATAGCGATCGCGAGCCTGGGCCTCAGCTGGGGCTTTCTCTTAAACGCGATTTCCTTCCTGGCGATCCTGCTCGCGCTTGTCCTGATGAAACCGGGTGAATTCTTCGTGCAGGGAACCGTACTGCGTGAACCGGGTCAGATCCGTGCTGGCTTGCGCTACGTGCGCAATCGTCCGATCCTTCTCAGCACCTTGGTAGCGATCATGATCGCCGGCATCTTCGCCTATAACTTTCCGGTAACCATCCCATTGCTAGCTGAGACGACCTTCCACGGACATGCCCAACTGCTCGGCGACTTCATGTCGCTCTTTGGGGTTGGAGCAATCTTTGGTAGTATTGTTGCCGCCTCACTCCGGCGTCCAGCTGGCCCACGTCTCATGACCGTGATCTCAGTGGGATTCGCTCTGCTCATGGTACTTGTGGCGCTAGCTCCGAGCATCTGGCTGGCTGGCCTTGCCCTCATGGGCTTGGGCGCCCTCTCCATCGGTTTCAACGCGCTCACCAATGCCACCCTCCAGATGAACTCTCGCTTCGAGATGCGAGGACGCGTGATGGCCCTCTACACGTTGGGCTTTCTCGGCAGCACGCCGATTGGAGCGCCCACGGTAGGTTTTCTCTCTCAAGACTTCTCTCCACGTTGGGCCTTTATCGCTGGGGCGCTCTCTCTGTTGGTTGCCGCCATTCTCTTCTTCCGCCTCAAAGGGACCAAGGAGCCCCTGCAAACCCCCGCTGACTAGCCACATCAACAAATTCTTCCACCCCACACGCTTCGATAGGGCCTTTCCACAGCCGCAAACGAGAAGGCACGATCGCCCCACTGTGACTACTCTCGTGCGGCATGGTCGATGCGCAATCGCTGACTCGAGGTGGCTTCCCTACCGTCACGGTGACTCCTACCTCTGCTACCTCGCCGCACAGCAAAGGTTGAACTCGAGATAGGTGTACTTCGATCCCTGGACCTTAGCGGATCATACCCCGCCGTTTGAGACCGACCACGACACCTGGTTCAAGCGGTTCGCGGGGGCATCTATGAAAGGAACGTCTCCAACGCCTCTTGCAGCAGGTCGGGTGGAAGATGACCATGCGTGTGATAACCCCAAGCATCGAAACTCCACTTCATGAAGTGTGCCAGGGGTCAACTTTTGGCGATATCGCGCCCTCCGCCATGGATCGTATCAGAGAGAATCACGGTCGCATCGCTTCCACCGCGATTCATGATACAAAAAACCTCTGGTCGATACGGCGGTATCGCCACCGAATCACCCCTCATGCTCTCTAATCCTGCGACGGCGATATCCGCCTGGTATACGGCGATATACCCCAGTTTGGGCATGGAGAGCGCACTCACATCGCCAGCCACAACGACGTTTGGGTAGTCAGAGATCTGCATCTGCTCATTGACGGGAGCAAACCAAACCTCATCCCCCAGCCCTGAGTCGATGATGACCCGTGGGCCCCGGTACAGGGGGGATCACCACGGTTAACTCGGACTCCAACTCCGTGCCATCCGTAAACGTTACCGATCCCTTGGCAACTCGGCTGACATTTTTGGCCGTCAAGACCTCAACCCCCGCTGCCCCAAGCAAAGGACCGATGCTTGCATGAACGTTCTCACCAACGTCGTCGAAGAAGACATCACCAGGGGTGAAAGCCGAGATCGTATGTGCGATCTTTCGCGATCGCAGCTCATAGCCGGCCATGAAGATCACCTCACCAATTGGACCTTCGCACGGTGTCTTCAGGTCAGGTACCGCCACCTTGGTTCCCCAAGTGCTCAACGCTGCCCCCACAACAATCGGACCACCCTTGAAGGCGGAGAGCGCATCCCATAGTCGCGGTGCGTGATCGTCATCACAGACCGAGTAACCAAACTCCTCTAAACCCTCAATCGCCGAGTAGTCTTTGACAGCGCCAACTGCGATCACCAAGAAGTCATAGCTGATCGTCCCATGACTGTCCAATTGGGCCAGCTGAGCCTCTGGATCGATACTCGTTGCGCTAGCCTGGATCCACTGTGCCTGCGTCCGTCTGGCAATGGGCGCGAGGGGTAACCGCGCGTGCGCGACCGGCTTGCCACTCAACGCCACCTCGGGAAGGGTTTGTTTGGCCAAACTATCGGTACGTGGTCCAACCAGTAGGATCTGAAACTTATCGTGCAGCCGATAGAGCACGCGTAACCCCGCGCCAAGTACCACGAGCCTAGGTTTGGGTGGGCACGATAGCCTCCTCCAGCATCAGCCGACCGATCCATCCGAGCCCAGGGGAAGCAGCCCGAACATCGCCGTCACTGCCGCACCGCACACCCTGGGTGTCCATCTCCCACAACTCGCGTAAGCGCCGTACTCCTCACGGCTGGGTTAGAACTGCCCACCTCCACGTCGAGCGCGTACCCCCAAGCTCGAGCACCTCTTTACCGTCACTTGCGCAAACGAAGACTCCCGACCTTAGAAATACCACCGCGAAGGAACCGGATCGCCAAAGACCTGCTGTGGATCCCATCCATGGAGGTGATTCGAAACAACCGACACTTGCCAGTCCCAGGTCGGGAACCAGAGCGCTGCGACATGTGTCGAGATATAGTTCTCGTAGTTAAACAGCGGTTGGAGACCGGCCTGCGTATGGGTGTCGTTGATGAGGGTCTGCGCCGTCGAAGAACTATACCCTCCACCCCAGTAATTGCCAGCACCGAACATCTGCCCACCGGTTGGCAATACATCGCCTTGGCCGTAGTTCCATAGGAAAGTCCGATAGAGGATGATACCCCAGTTGCACGGACCAGAAGACGGGCAAACTCCGCCGATAGAAAACATGGTCGACTGCGACTGCGGATCCAAAACCAAGTCCATCCCGGCCGACTTTGCCGCCGTAGCGAAGGCCTCTACCTGGGCTTGAAGGGTCGGTGTACCAGTCTGATACATAAACTTCAAACTCAGTGGCTCGCTCTTGGCAATACCTGCTCCACATTGCGTCGCACCGGTGCCAGGGTCTGAACACACCATCACGCCATTGGAGCCAGTGGTCCAACCGTGTGCGGTCAACAACGCCTTCGCCGCGCTCACCGAGTAAGGATCTGGATCCGTCTTCTCTTGCGGCGACACGTAGGGTGATCCTGGCAGATTCGGGACCGGACCATAGGTCAACTGCCCATCACCGTGGAGTGTCGCGCTCAGGTAGAGGGGCTCATTGATCACATGCTGGAGTGCCTGTCGAATGTAGAGCTGCTTGACTAACGGGCCCCAGGTCTTACTTGTATAACCCAACTCTGCCCACTGGACATAGTCCGTTGCCCACGGCGCAATCGTATACCCATCCGCCTTGAACGTCGAGGACAACTTGACATCACTCAGCGGCAGGTACCCATAGTCAAGGCTGCCATTACGCAAGGCATCGACCTCGGCGGTCTGTGAAGAGAAACTCTCTAACACGTAACCAGACAGTTTCGGCTTATCAGGACCGGTGAAGGCATTGTTGCGCTCGAAGACGGTACGCGCCGTCGTCGGATCATAGGATTGCAACTTCCATGGACCATCGACCACCTGCCACAAGGGATTGGTGGCATAGGTGGAGAGCTTCGACGACTGCGCGTAGAGGAACTTGAAAACAGCTTTCGCCCCCGCAGGGGTAAGGTCATAGTTGCCCACCTTCCCTCCCGCAGACTCGCGATCCCACACCTGCTGCGGGAGCGGGACAACATCGGTCAACTCGTTATCCGTAAACCACAACGGGTTGACCGCACTCTTGAGGGTCAAGGTGAACTGTGTCGGCGAATCCACATGAAAACTCGCAACATTATCGGGGAAGTTACCTGGTACGTAGGTAGCAATCTGAGATTTATTCGCAACATACAAATTATAGAAGAATTGGACGTCCCTCGCCGTGACCGCACTCCCATCGGACCACTTCCACGCGTTGAGTGTGACCGTAACCGTCTTATCACCATTGGAATACACCGGCTGTTGCCCAATACTATCGGCGTAGTTGATCACTGGCGACGCACCATTGCCCGCCACGTATAGGGGCCGGTACATACCATACTCAGCGTTCTGATCCCAAGGTTCGTAGTTGGCTTCATTCGGGATCGGCAAGACCCAAGAATACGTATCACCGGTGTGCAACGCATAACTCGCATAATTGGCCGCAACCTGGGACGCCGACGAACCAGAGGCCGCGGCGCCAGAGCTCGTGCTACCGCAGGCAGCTGCCACCAATGACATGCCACCAGCCAACAAGCCAAGCTTCATCCAACTTTTCATACCCGACATCTCTCGAAACCCTCCCCGAAATCCGCTACCTCTAGGGCAGATTACCAAGACCGTGTTACAGCGGGACCACCAGGTCCCCCGAACGATCTCCCCCAGCAATACAATCTTCTGTTGTATCACCGAATTTGTACTACTTTATTACTTTCCATCGTTCCTAGCAACCGATTCCGCAGATTTCCCCCGAATTTCCTCAGCTAACCCCAAGGCAACAGGGCGACTCCCCAGCAAGGGGGCCAACCCCGGAGGGTCCAAGCCTTGGCAGGGGACAAAACAGAACAACCCCCCTCGCAAGGAGGGGGGTTGTTGAAACGAGCGGCAGTGCCCTACTCTCCCAGGGGGCCTCCCCCCAAGTACCATCGGCGCGGGCGGGCTTAACTGGTCGTGTTCGGAATGGGAACGGGTGTCTCCCCACCGCTATTGCCACCGCTCGAAATTGTCAAACTAGATCAATGCTACGCAACTAGCAACGTCGCTGTGGGCAACCATCTGTCTGCGTAGCTATCATCACTTCTTTGAGAAGGAAAGAGCGAGCACGGGTATCTCCAAGCCCTCGGCCGATTAGTACCGGTCGGCTGAACACATTGCTGTGCTTACACCTCCGGCCTATCAACGTGATCGTCTCTCACGGGCCTTACCAGGTTAACCCTGTGGGAAACCTCATCTTGAAAAGAGCTTCGCGCTTATATGCTTTCAGCGCTTATC
Organism: Ferrimicrobium sp.; assembly: GCF_027364955.1. Classification (NCBI taxonomy): domain Bacteria; kingdom Bacillati; phylum Actinomycetota; class Acidimicrobiia; order Acidimicrobiales; family Acidimicrobiaceae; genus Ferrimicrobium; species Ferrimicrobium sp. The sequence goes on along the minus strand of NZ_DAHXOI010000007.1, from coordinate 635 downwards.
CCTTCCGTAGGTCGCTAACCAGCCATGCCCTTGGCAGGACAACTGGCACACGAGAGCTACGTCCGTCCCGGTCCTCTCGTACTAGGGACAGCCTTTCTCAGGTTTCCTGCGGCTGCATCGGATAGGGACCGAACTGTCTCACGACGTTCTAAACCCAGCTCGCGTACCGCTTTAATGGGCGAACAGCCCAACCCTTGGGACCTACTTCAGCCCCAGGATGCGACGAGCCGACATCGAGGTGCCAAACCTTGCCGTCGATATGGACTCTTGGGCAAGATGAGCCTGTTATCCCCGGGGTACCTTTTATCCGTTGAGCGACGGCGCTTCCACACGCTACCGCCGGATCACTATGCCCTGCTTTCGCACCTGCTCGACTTGTGGGTCTCGCAGTCAAGCTCCCTTTTGCCATTGCACTCTAACGACTGATTGCCAACCAGTCTGAGGGAACCTTTGGGCGCCTCCGTTACTCTTTAGGAGGCGACCGCCCCAGTCAAACTGCCCACCTGACGCTGTTCCCGATCCGGATTCACGGACCATGGTTAGAGCTCCGGCACCGAGAATCCAGTGGTTCCTTTATCCCCTGTCTTGGTGTAGATCTTCACATCATTCCCTTCGAAAAACGCAGCTCAGCACCT